>DAIOVT010000143.1:0-9012 GCA_036758885.1 Kineosporiaceae bacterium | reverse complement strand
TCGCACAACGAGATCAGCCGGCGGGCCTGCGCGATGAAGCGGTCGCCGTTCCACCGCTCGGCCCGAACCAACAGTTCGGCCGGGTCGATCAGCCGTGCCCGAGCCATGGCGTCCAGCGTGGCCAGACCCACCCCCGGCATCGACCACCGGGCCAGGTCTATCGCCGTCCGGGTAGGCGACATACAGGCCACGCCATCGACATCGACGATGTCCTCTTCAGCGATATCACTTGTGTAGCAACGGATATTGGGATGCCGCACCGGCACCCGACCGCGAGGGACGACGCATTCGAGGACCGGATCGTCGCGATGTGCGCCGATCGGCCGGGCGTCGACGCCCCACAGCCAGGCGGCCGCCACACGACACACGGCTGAGCCCGGTGGCAACAGCAGACCGATGGCGGCGGCGCGGAGGTGGACGTCGTCCCTCAGCTCGGTCTTGACCAGGACGCCGCGCAACGGGCGACGAAGCAGGCCGTCGGCGACGAGCCGCGCGAGCTGCGACCGCGGGACGCCGTCGTTCAGGGCCGTCAGGGCTCGGAACGGTTGATCGGGCAGGCTGGAGAGGAGTTCGATCCTCGACTCGGTTGTCATGCCCCGAACGGTGCGACGGGCTCACTCGGCCGCGCGACCTCGGCCGAGACGCCTGTGGATAAGCACGAGTTCGGCCGCCCTGTGGACGGAACAACGCGCTCGTCACGCACTTCTGCATGATCACGCCGGGGTGGGTGTGCAGTTCTGCATGATCACGGGGTGAGCAGGGTGAGCAGCCGATGTCCCTCGGCCAGCAGGGCATCGCGTTCCAGCGGAAGATAGGTCTCGGCCGCCTCGTCGTAGGCCTGCAGCAGGTCGAGGTCGTCGCTGCTGTGCGCGAGGACCAGACGGCGGATCGCATCGGGCCGCAGACTGCTCGAGACCCGGCCGAACCCGTAACGCTCGGACAGCGCCATCAGCCTGGCCCCGATCTCGCGGTCCTTCGGGGTCGACTCCGCCGCCGCGACCGCGGCGATCGCGGCCCCGCTCAGCACCAGACCACAGACCGGAACGTCCAGCCAGGCGAGGCCGCTGCTCGGCGCGGTGAGATGCATACCGCGTTGCCGAAGGTCGCGAACCATCTCGGACACCTGATGCAGCCGGCCCTGATGGGCATGCACCGCAACGCATTGCGACTGGGTCGCCAGTCGCCAGGGCGTGTACTCGGTCGGGACGTCGCGGATCGCCTCGTCCAGATGACGGGTCTCCCGGACGGCGCGCCGGTAGGCGGCGAGGCCGTCGTCCACCCGTCCTCGGGCCAGATCGATCTCGGCCCGCAGCACCAGATCGAAGTGCACGCCCAAGCGTTCCCACTCACCCGGCACCGCGTGACGGGCCAACTCGAGCTGGGCCAGTGCGCCGTCGATGTCGCCGGCGAACAGTCTGGTCGACGCCAGCTCCCAGCGCACCTGGGCCAGATCATTGACGGCGCCCAGCAGTTCGAAGAGTGGAATGGCCTGCAGGCCAAGTCTTTCCGCCGTCTCGGCGTCGCCCCGCTGCAGAGCGAGCTCCCCTGCGCGCGCCAGACAGTTCGCCTCGAGCCAGACGCTCGGGCACTGCCAGGCCAGGCCCAGCGCCGCTGCCGCGCTGTCGGCGGCCGCGTCCAGTCGACCGATGTTCTCCTGAAAGTGGGCGACCAGCAGGTGAGCCGAGACCGCGATCCACGGGTTCTCCTCCTCCACCAGGTGCACCCCCTCTTCGGGACGGCGAAGGTCGGTGTGCTGCAACAGATATGCCACCGCGCCCTCGACGTCACGGACCGGCGCGTCCTCCCCTAGTCTGCGCAGCGCCAGAACCGCTCGGGCCAGCAGCTTCGGCGCTCTGACGAAATGCAGCGCACCGCACAGGGCGATCGCCGAACGGGTCACCCGCAACTGCTCGCCGGACAGGTCGCTCGCCGGCGCCCGGCTGAGCACCACCAGTGATTCGGCGAGCAGCGGTGTCGACTGCATCAGGCTGGCGACCACCAGACTCTGCGCGGCGGTGGCCCAGGCCAGCACCGCCACAGCAGCCACGTCGTCGGCCGCAAGTGCGATCCGCAGTGCGTCGTAGAGGTTGTCGCGCTCAACACGGACGATCTCGATCGACGGAACGGGCTGCGGGCCAAGGATTTTCGGCCCATGAGCAGTTGCCAATCGCATCGCCCATGCCCGGTACGCCGCAAGCGCCTGGCCGGTCTCCGCCATCTCGGCCAGACGCATGGCGGCATACTCCCGAACCGTCTCCAGCATGCGGAACCGCGTACCCCGACCGGTCTCGTCGCCGGTGATGTTGATCAGCGACTGGTCCACGAGATGCTGGACGACGTCCAGGGCATCGGCGCCGAGAACCGTTGTGGCGGCCTCCAGACCGAACCCGTCGGCGAAGACCGACAGCCAGGCCAGCGCGCGTTGCGCATCGGGTTCGAGCAGCTGCCAGCTCCAGTCGATCACCGCCTGCAGGGTGCGATGCCGGTCCGGTGCGTCGCGAGAACCCCCGCGCAGCAATGCGAACCGGTCCGCCAACCGCTCATTGATCTCCTCGACCGAGAGCACCCGGGCCCTGGCCGCCGCCAACTCGATCGCCAACGGTAGGCCCTCGAGGTTGTGGCACAGCTCGGCGACCTCGACCTCGGGCAGCGCCACGTCGGGACGGGCCGCGACCGCGCGTTGCCGGAACAGCTCACTCGCGGCCGCAATGTCCAACTGCGGCAACGGATACACCGCTTCCGCCGACAAGCCCAACGGTGCGCGACTGGTGGTCAGCACCGTCAGCATGCCGCGCGCCTTGATCAGTGCAGCCACCAGTTCGGCGGCCTCCGCCAGAACGTGCTCACAGTTGTCCAGCACCAGCATCGCGGGATTGGGTCCGAGTGCCTCGATGATGCCGTCGACCAGATCGCGCAGCGGCGCACGGTACCGGCCGGCCTCACGCGACTCGGCGACGCCGAGCGCCCAGGCGACCTCTCCGGCGACGTCCCCGCCCCGGCCCAGCCCCGCCAGCGGGACGACGTGAACCGTTGGCGTGGAGGCGGTTCGGGCCAGGAGATTGGCGATCCGGGTCTTGCCCAGGCCGCCTGGTCCGGTCACGGTGACCACCCGGGATCGGCGCAGCAGCGCGGTCAGTGCGGTGACGTCGTCGTCCCGGCCGAGCAGCGGATTGGGATCCTGGACGATTCCGCTGCGTCGCAACGGCTGATCGCCGGCCAGCAGTTCGGCGTGGAGAGCGCGTAGTTCCTTGCCCGGGTCGGTGCCCAGGGTGTCCCGCAGCCGGCGCCGGTAGGTCTCGTAGCGCCGCAATGCGGGCGCTACCCCGGACGTCGCGGCCTCGGCCCGCAGCAAGGTCAGCAGGAGTTCCTCGTCCTGAGGGTGCCGCGCCACCGCCGCTTGCAGCAGCGGCAGTGCTTCCTCCGATCGGCCGAGCCGGGCCAGCGCCCGGGCCCGCTCGGCGACCAGGCCCTCACCCGCGGCGGTACCCCGGCGGCGCAGTTGGCCCAGGGGGCCGTCGTCCTCGTCGGCCGGGCCGGTTCCCTCGAGCAGGGCCAGCCCCCGGTCGGCGTGCAGCAGAGCCTGCTCGATCTCCCCGGCGCGGCGTGATCGGCGCGCGGCCACAAGCTGCCGCTCGGCGGCGAGGGCGTCGATCTGGTCGTCGTCCAACCCGAGCCGGTATCCCTGTGAGGTACTGACCACGATCTCGGCTCCGAGCCGTGTGCGGGTGCGGGAGACCAGCACCTGCAGGGCCTTGGCGGGGTGCTCGGGCGGCGATTCGGGCCACAGTTCCTCGGTCAGCCGCCGGGTGCCGGCACCGCCGGGCACTTCCAGGGTCAACGCGGCGAGCAGTGCCGCCATCTGCGGACTGGAGACCTCCTGACCCCGGTAGGAGACCCCGTGCAGCAGGGTCAACTCGATCGCCACCGGATCAGCGTAAGTCCCTGCCCGCGTGATCATGCAGAACTGCGTGATCGTGCAGTTCTGCATGATCACCGCGGGGTGGGTGTGCAGTTCTGCATGATCACCGCGGGGTGGGTGTGCAGTTCTGCATGATCACGGTCAGGCGCGGAGGCGGAGCAGCTTGGGCCAGAGCTCGGGCCAGGAGCCGTTCGGGCCGGCGCAGACGTAGACGCCGACCCCGTTCTCCTCGTTGTCGACGGTGGTGTCGATGCGGCTGTGCAGGCGGCAGTCGCGAAGGATCGCCGGGTCCGGCGGCTCGTCGCTGACCAGGATCACCGGACCGGTGCGCTCCGGCGGGCCCCAGAGCCCGAACCCGTTGTGGCCGCTGTAGGCCGGGATCTGCCAGTCGCCGCGGCGGCGTCCCAGGCCCTGGCTGTAGTAGTCCCAGGCGCCGGCCTCGCCGTAGTTGTCGGTGAGCACGATGGCGGTGCTGCGCTGCTCGCGGGTCAGCGAGAACGCCGCCGAGCCGATCTCCTGGACGACGCGGGGCCAGCCGATCGTGTTCAGCTGGTCGTCGTTGATCGTCGACCAGAACGAGGTGGCGTACGTGGTCGCCGGGGTCACCGGCAGCGACGAGGGCAGCGGCACCAGCGCGAGCACGGCGACCACGGCCGCCGGCACCGCCGTCCGGAACCGGCTCAGCCACCCGTCGATCGCCACCGTGCCCGCGGCGGCCAACGGCACCAACAGCCCCAGCAGGTAGTAGTGCTTGCCGCCGTTCACCACGAAGAGCGCGAGCGTCGCCAGATAGGCGATCCCCACCGGACGCATCGCGGTCGCCGTCCGCTCGGCGAACCGGCCGCGCAGTACCGCGATCAGACCGATCACGGTGAGCACCCCACCGACCGGCCCGAGCAGCAGCAGCTGGAAGAAGATCAGCTGCACGATGCCGCCCGGCGTGCGGGTCTCGGCCCGAATGTCCTGCGCCAGAGTCAGTTGCGGCCAGCCGTGCTGGGCCTGCCAGATCAGGTTGGGCGCCCAGCAGACGAGCGCGATCACCGCCGCCAGCCACAGCCAGGGCGAGCGCAGATGATGCCGGGCGCCGGGGGTGAGCAGCAGACCGATCAGCAGCCCGGCGGCGAGCGTGGCGGGCAGGTTCTTGTTCTCCAGGCTGATGCCGAGCACCAGACCGATCACGAGCCACAACCGCGGCCGGTCGTTCTGCACCACGTGCACGACCAGCCGCACCAGGAGCACCCAGAAGAACAGGTCGAGCGTCGCGGTGGAGAGCAGGTGCCCGATCGCCAGCACACCGGGCCCGGTCGCCATGATCACCGCGGTGAGCAGCTGCGCCGTCCGGCTGCCGCCGAGCACCCGCACCAGGTCGGCCGAGATCAGCACCACCGCGGCGACGATCAGTGCCGAGACGAACCGCAGGTCGATCAGCGAGTGGTTCAGTGAGTCCAGCGCAGTGGCCAGCAGCGGGGTGAGCGGTGGCTGGTCCGGGTATCCCCAGGCCGGATGGCGCCCGGCGACGACGAAGTACATCTCGTCGCGGTGCGGTCCGTACCGGGTGGCGAGCAGGATCAGCACCATGAACGCCGCGAAGGCGACACCGAGCACCTGCGGCCCGAACCTCGCGTACAGCCGCCGCATCGGTCCCCCGTCCACGACAGAACCGTAACGTCTCGGCAGAATCTCCCCGGTCAGAAGTGCGTTCCGCACCATGGCAGCGGCCGGACCGAGAACAGCGCATCCGCCCGGGCGAGCACCCCATGGTCGAACGCCGCCCGATCGTGCACCTGCACCCGGCCGGCCACCCACAGGTCGTGCCAGGACGTGCCGCCCAGGTAGGCCGCGCCGATCGTCGCCACCGGACAGCTCAGATCAGGGACGACCCCGGACGGCGCCCGCTCGGCCCCGGACGGCGAGATCACCCAGGCGCCCGAGTTGCCCGGGTAGCGGTCGTCGTCCACCGCGATCGTCACCGCGCCGTCCGCCGGCCCGTAGCTGCGCGCCGTCAGGGCGGCATGCACGTCGAGCAGTCGCAACCACAGTTCGTCCCAACGCTTCTCGACGCCGACCCCGCGCGGGTCACGGGCGACCGCGCGCAGCACGTCGTCCACCGGTGCGTTGTGCCGGCGCCAGCGATCGGCGAGATCGATCCCGGCGACGTAGCGCCACAGCTCCACCTCGACCTGCGGCGAGACGGCCCACAGCTCGAGCACCTCGCCCCGAAGCGTCACGGTCGATTCGTCGAGGGCCACCCGGTAGTGCACGAACCCGTCGTCGACGCCGTCGGCGTCGCTGTGCACACCCACCCACTGGTCACCGTCGACGGTGATCGCCTGCTTGTAGAAGCGCCGCCACATCCATTCCGGACGATCGACCGAACCGGCCCGGCGCCGGCTTCGCGCGTAGATCGGCGCGACGGTGGCGAGTACCTCCTCGGGCCGGAGCAGACGCACCGAACCCGTTGCCGCCCCGGCGGTCTCGGCCAGCGGACGGATCCTGGCCGGGTCGATGCCGAGGCTGGTCATCTCGGTGGCGACGCCGAACCCGAAGCGTCCGTAGATGCCGGTCTCCGAGGCCCACAACGACGCGATCGGGACGCCGCCGGCCCGGGAATCGCTCAGCAGCCGGTCGAGCAGGGCACGCAGCAGCCCGCGCCGGCGATGGGTCGCGGCGACGGTCACCCGGGTGACGCCGAGCGTGGCCAACGTGCCGCCGCCGGGGATCGTGGTCTCGAACGGGAACCCGGCCACCAGCGCGACCGGTCTGCCGGTCGCGCTCGACCAGGCCGCCAAGGTCCGCTGGTACCGCCAGCTGACCTCGGTCTCGGGCCATTCGTCGTCGCCGATCCGGCTGCCCCGCAACGCGGAACTCGGCAGCAGGCTCAGGTCACGCAGCTCGTTCGGGCGCGGTTCACGGATCTCGAACTCCTCGGGCATGACGCCATCTCACACCACACCGCCATCAGGTTTCGACCGGCGCTCCCCCGGCAGCCGCTGCGGACGCGGCCGGCCCGCTCAAGCGGATCGGCTGCGGCGTCGATAACCCGGGCGGACCCGGAACAGAACGAGTGGAGCAGTCTTGACCGAGCACGAGGTCACCGTTCTGCTGCTGACCTACAACCAGCGGCACATGATCGACCGCACCCTCGACGGCATTCTCGACCAACGTACCGAGAAGCCGTTCCGGATCGTGGTCCACGACGACGCCTCGACCGACGGCACCCGCGAGCGGCTGCAGCAGGTGGCGGCCCGTCACCCCGGACGCTTCGAGCTCGTGCTCCAGGAGAAGAACCAACTCTCCCAAGGGGTTTCGATCACGGCCCGGGTGCTGCTGAACATCGACACCGAGTTCGTGGCGCTGTGCGAGGGCGACGACTACTGGACCGATCCGGCGAAACTGCAGCTGCAGGTCGAGTTCATGCGCGAGAACCCGTGGTGCACGGTGTGCCATCACGAGTTCACCATCCTCGGCGACGGCGGACGCCCCGAGTACGAGGCCAATCTGCGCGCCTACCTGAACTCGCTGCCCTGGCGCACCCAGCCGCGCATCGACGGAAACCGGCTGGCGCTGGGCAATTTCGTGCGTACCTGCACCTCGATGATCCGGCGCAGCGCGCTGCGTGACGAGGTGCTGCGGGCCATGCACGACGTCCGCCCGGGCGACCATCTGCTCTTCTGCATGGCTGCCGAACAGGGCGACGTCGGGTTCATCGACCGCGACATGGCCACCTACCGGCTGCACAGCGAGGGCTCCTGGGCGATGTTGGACGGCGCCGAGCGCGCCGCCAGACAGCTCGGCGTGTACTGGTTCCTGGCCGCGCACCTGCGCGGGCCGATGCAGCACGCGTTGCAGGAGATGCTGCTGCACATGCTGGTCGGCACACCCGGGCTGCGCGACCGCTACCAGGCGCTGCGCGACCTGCGCGGCCAGATCGCCCAGCTCGCCGCGGCCGGGACGCAGACCGCCGACGCGCTGGAGTCGACGCTGGCCCGGGTGGCGAAGCTGGAACAGCAACTGGCCCAACGGGTCGGCTGATCGGAGCCGACCCGGCGGATCAGCCGAGCAGCAGCTCGAACCGGAAGTGCCGGAACGGCAACGCCTCCGGCTGGTACAGCACCTGCGCCTGCGCGAAGCCGGCGTCCCGGCCCAGATGGGCCAGCCAGGACGGCGCGAACCAGGTGCCGATGATCGGTGCACCGGTGACCAGCTGGTCGAAGTAGGCGGCCCGGCGCTGTTCGGTGTTGAAGAAGTCCCACATCCGGTCGGCGTCCGGAACGTCGCCGAGCAACACCCTTCCTCCCGGGCGCAGCCAGCGGCGCAGATCGCGCATCAGGGTCACCGTCTCGCCCTGGCTCAGGTACTGCAGGCCGGCGTAGAGCAGGATGCGGTCGAAGGAGTTCTCCTCGAACACGCAGTCGCGAATATCGTTGCGCTGCAACGCGATGTTCGGGTACCGCACCCGGTCGACGTGCCGAAGCAGGTCGTCGGCGAAGTCGACGCCGAGAACCGTGTCGCTGCGCTCGGCGAGGAAGTGGGTGATCGCCCCGTTGCCGCAGCACAGATCGAGGACGGCGTCCCCCGGCCCCGGCGACAGGTTGGTGAGCACCCAGTCGACGATCAGGGCGAACCGCTCCTCCTCGATCGGGCTGCCCTGCCAGGTGCGTTGCACCTGGGCCTGCGTCGATGCGTCCAGGCTGGCGGCGGCGTGCGCGCTCCAGTACGACTGCCAGTACTGCCGGCGTCCCTCATCGGTGCCGGGTCCCGTTGCGGTCTCGGTGCTCACGGTCAGCCCTTCCATGACGAGGCGGCCTCGACGATGCGTTCCATGTCGGCGCTGTCGTAGTCCTCGGCGACCGGGATCGAGACCACGTGCTGTTCCAGCCACAGCGCGCCGGTGATGTCGACCCGGTCCTGTTCGGCGAGCACCCGCGGGTGCGTCGGCCAGTGGATCGAGGTGAAGATCGACCGCTCGGCCAGGTGGGCGCGCAGCGCGTCACGTTCGGCGGTCGACGGCATCAGCCGGTTGTGGATCATCGGGGTCTCGTGGCCGGCGAAGGCACGCATCGGCGTCCCGACCGGGAAGTGTTCGTGCAGAA
>DAIOVT010000142.1:0-9028 GCA_036758885.1 Kineosporiaceae bacterium | reverse complement strand
TTTTCACCCCTCCAGGGTGGCCCGCCAGGGCCATGCACCGTTCATGCAGAACCGCTTCGGGGACGGTTCGCCGTCCCGGGTGGGGTGAGTGCCTGCCGCGGCGCCCGGTTACCGTGAGGGCATGTGGCGGACGGCGATGCGCCCGCAGTGGCTCGGGCTGCTGGCGGTGGTTCTGGTGGCCGCCTCGGCGATGGCCTGGCTGGGCAACTGGCAGCTCGCCCGGGCGCGCGAACACGGGGGCTCGGCACAACTCGAACGGCTGCAGCGCCCGGCGGAACCGCTGGGCCGGTTGATGAACGCGCACGCCCGCTTCCCCGCGACGGCGGCCGACCATCCGGTGACCGTCACCGGGCAGTGGGAGGGCGCCGGTCAGTTGCTGGTCACCCCCCGGGCCCAGGACGGAGTCACCGGCTACTGGGTGCTCACTCCGATCAGGCTTCCCGACGGCACGGCGATCGGCGTCGTCCGCGGCTTCACCCGTGACCCGCAGACCGCGGCCACCTCGCTGCCCACCGGTGAGGTGACCGTGACCGGGGTGCTGCGGCCCGGGGAGGCCGCCGCCGAACGAGACCCGGGCCAGGGCTCCGGTCTGCCCGCGGGCGAGATCGACCGGATCGACCCGGTCGAACTGATCGCGCGCTGGCAGGGCTCGTTGTTCACCGGGTACGTGGTCGCCGACCCGGACGCCGCGGTGCAGGGCTCGGGCACCGGTGCGCTCACCCCGGTGCCCCAGATCTCGCAGCGCTCCGGGCTGGCGTTGCAGAACCTCTCCTACGCCGTGCAGTGGTGGATCTTCGCCGCCTTCGGTCTGATCTTCTGGTGGCGTCTGGTGCGTGACGATCACCGCGGCATGCTCGCCGACGGGCCTGCGGACTCACCCCGAGGTGGGGACGTCCCGGTGGCGGAATCCCGCCAGTGAGGCGACCAGCAACGCCACCGAGATCGCCGACAGCACAACGATTCTCGTGATGTGCAGGTCCTGGCCGGGTACCGAGCCGACCATGCTGAAGGGTGAGCTGTCGATGAGTGCGGTGGGCAGTTGCAGCCCCGGGCCCATGTATGAGACGAACGCGCTGAGACCGAAGACCACCCAGACCAGCAGCAGCCGGCGAGGGGCCGAACCGAACAACGCGGCGGTCAGGGCGGCGAAGAACAACAGCACCGGGAGGTAGGCGGCGCAGGCACGCATCAGGACGCCGAACTGGGCGCCGTCCCCGGTGGCTGCGGCGGTGGTGCCGGCCAGGCTCAGCGCGCCGAGTCCGTGCACCGCCAGCGCCCCCAGCGCCACGACGGCGAGATGGGTGCCGAGCCAGGCGCGGCGATCGACCTGGCCGCTGAGTTCGCTCTCCAGCCGGCCGGTCTGCTCCTCGTGCCGGATCGCCGCGAGCGCCTGCACCACGAACGCCGAGCTGAGCATCGCCAGCAGCAGCACGAACAGCGCCAGCACCCCGTCGAGCAACCGGTCGAGGTCGCCGCCGACGTAGTCGACCATCGCCGGGTTCGACCGGATCGCCTCCAGCACCTGGTTCGTGAGTGATCCGTAGACGGCCATCAGCACGGCGGCGCCGGCCACCCAGCCCACGATCGTGCCGCGGTGCTCGTAGAGGGCCAGTCCCCAGGGGGAACGCAGCGAGCGGGAGGCTCGAGGGGCGGCCGCGCGCGGGGGCAGCAGTGCCTGGCCGACGTCGCGGCGTCCGCTCAGGGCCACCGCGACCAGGCTGAGCCCGGCGGCGACGGCGAGGCTGATCAGCAACGGCCACCAGCGCAGGTCACCGAAGGGACGCACCGCATCGAACCAGCCCTGCGGCGACAACCAGACCAGGGCATTGCCGTTGGTCGCGCCGAGCCCGCGCACGAGCACCCCGGCGACGGTCGCGGCCAGCGCCGCCGCCCAGACCGTTCGGCCGTGCCCGAAGACCTGTGCCGCGACGGCGGTGAACCCCGCGTAGACGATGCCGAGCGCGGCGACCGCGAGCCCGTACCCCAGCGCCGCGTTGACCGGGACGCCGCTGCCGACGATCGAGGCGGTGATCAGCAGACCGGTGATCAGCAGACTCGCCGCGGCCAGCAACAGGGCGGCGACCAGTGGTGCCTGGCGGCCGATGCGCGCGGCGAGCAGGAGCTCGAAGCGTCCGGACTCCTCCTCCCGGCGGGTGTTCCGCACCACCAGCGCAATGCCCATCACCGGAATCAGGTACGAGGCGAGCACGCCGAACTCGTTGGCGATGATGCCGCCCAGGGAGTCCAGGCCGGCGATGTCGCCGTTGAGCATCTTCATCGCCGAGCCGGCGCCCAGGCTCTGCGCGTAGCTCGCCACCTTCTCGGGAGTGTTGTAGAGGCCGGCGATCGAGAACGCGGTCACCGCGGCGGTGCCGGCCACGGCAAAGGTCCACGCCAGCAACACTTTCCAGCCGGTGCGCCACTGAATCGCAGCCATCGTGCGCAGCCCGTGCACGTCGGTCCAGGATGATGTCGTCGTCGCCGCGGGTGTCGGCGCGGGTGTCGGCGCCGTCGTGGCCGTGCTCATCACCGGGCCCCGGTGGGTTGTGCGGAGTCGTGTTCACCGAGACCGCCCGCGGAGTGCCGGCCCTGCTCGGAGTACTCGCTCAGGAACAGGTCGTCGAGGCTGGGCGGGGTCATCGTCAGGGTGTGGATGCCGGCCTGGTGCAGCCTGCCGACCAGATCGTTGGTGTCGGTCGCCTCGACATGGCAGTGCAGTTCGGTACGGGCCGCCGCGACGTTCCCGGACGGCGCGGCCAGGCTCACGTCGCTGAGTCCGGTCAGGCCCTGCAGGTCGGGCCGCTGCTCGAGCACGGCATGCACCCGGGTGCTGGTGTGCCGGCGCAGATCGGCCAGGGTGCCGGTGCTGACCCGCCGTCCGGCCCTGATGATGCTCACCCGGTCGGCCAGCGCCTCGACCTCGCCGAGGATGTGGCTGCTCAGCAACACGGTGACCCCGTCGTCGCGACGCTCCTTGACCACCTGCTGGAACACCTCCTCCATCAACGGATCCAGGCCGGAGGTGGGTTCGTCGAGCACCAGCAGTTCGGCGTCCGAGGCCAGGGCGGCGACCAGGGAGACCTTCTGCCGGTTGCCCTTCGAGTAGTCGCGGCTGCGCTTGGCGGGGTCGAGTTCGAAGCGGTCGATCAGCTCGGCCCGGCGGCGTTCGTCGATGCCGCCGTGGGCGCGGGCCAGCACGTCGATGCACTGGCCGCCGCTCAGCCCGGGCCACAGGGTGACGTCGCCGGGCACGTAGGCGAGCCGATCGTGCAGGGCTACGGCGTCGCGCCACGGATCGCCGCCGAAGAGCCGCGCGGTGCCGCCGTCGGCGCGGACCAGGCCGAGCAGCACCCTGATCGTGGTCGACTTGCCGGCACCGTTGGGTCCGAGAAAGCCGTGCACCTCACCCGATGCGACGGTCAGGTCGAGCCCGTCGAGGGCCGTCGTGCTGCCGAAGTGTTTACGCAGTCCCTCGGCCTCGATGACCAATGGGTCGTTCATGTCAGCTCCGTTCCGGTGGTTGGCCCGGCGCGACGTCGTTGTTCTCGTCGGGGTGATCCTGTTCGTGGTGCTGTAGGTCGCCATCGCCGGGGCCGGGCAGCATCGCCGAGTAGAGGACGAAGGACTCCTTCGTCCAGCGCAACGCGCCTTCGCCCTCGTAAGGGTCGAACCCGAGCACCCGGGTGACATGGTCGTGCAGCATCAGCCCACCCAGGTCGTTGCTCAGCAGCATCGCTGCCCGCACCTGCGGGTCGTCGCCGACCTGCAACAGGCCCGCCTCGCCCCACGAGTGCAGGATCTGCAGGGTCAGCTCGTACCAGCTGCGGAACAGCCGGACGCCGACCGGGCTGCCGGACAGCAGCAGCCGGCCCAGGTAGCGCGGGATCGGGGAGCCCACGGGCAGGGCCTGCCGCAGTACCTCGGCGAGCGAGTGCGAGTCACGCCGGACCATCTCATCGGTGAGCTCGTCGAGGCCGTCGCCCTCGATGATCGAGATCAGCGTCGAGCTGACGTGGTCGGCCACCGCTTGCTCGAGTTCGGCCTTGGAGCCGAAGTGATGGATCACCAGGGCCGGTGACACGCCTGCCCGCTCGGCTATCCGGCGTACCGAGACCGCGTCGGCGTCGTGTTCGGCGAACAGGTCGAGGGCGGCGATGCGGATCGCTGCCTTGGCCGTGACGTCACTCGCGGCTGTATGCATGTTCAGCACCCTAAACGATCGTACAGTCGGATCCAACAGGCGCCGTCGTGAGGTGTGGTGCAGTCGGGTGGGCCTGTGACCGCAGGGGTGGCACGACGGCGCGCAGGCGTCGGGGAGGATGGGGGCATGTCTGCTGCACTTGCCCGATACCGCGTGTTCGCCTACGCAACCGGCGTGTTGCTGGTTCTGCTGACCATCTCGGTGGTCTGGCGACTGGCGGAGATGCAGTTCTCCGGCATTCCGTACTCCGACACCGAGGGCCTCGGTCACCTGATCCCCGGCTCGCAGGTCGCGATCCCGATCGCGCACGGATGGCTCTACCTCGCCTACCTGATCACCACGGTCGACCTGTGGTTCCGCACCGGGAAGCGTCTGGCCGTCGGTCGCACGGTGCTGGTCGCCCTGGCCGGGACGATTCCGTTCATGTCGTTCGTGGCCGAGCGCTGGGTACGGCACCAGGTGAAGGCGCTGATCGCCGAGACCCCCGCGGTGAACGCCTCGACCTGAGCCCGGCCGCCGGCTCTCGCCGGGCACGTCTCATATTGAGACCCCGGTCACATTAGACGCATCTAACAATGCCGGTATGGCGGCGCGGACGGTTCTCGGCCCGAAGTCCGGAGGAACACCCGGTGAGGTGTCCCGCCCCGGGCCGGCCTGCTGTGCCATCGCACACACCCCTGCCGTCGAGGACTACCTCAAATACCTTGTGGCACTGAGCAATTCGGTGGTGAGTGGCGACCCCGACGCTGATTCCAGCGGCTGTCCGGACAGCGTGGTCGGCACCGGGGCACTGGCCCGCGAGCTGGCGGTGGCGCCGTCCTCGGTGACCGCGATGATGGACCGGCTCGTCGCCCACGGCCTGGTCGATCGCCGTGGCCGGGGCCGGGTGCGGTTGACCGCGCACGGACGTTCGCACGGGCTGGTGCTGTTGCGCCGGCACCGGCTGGTGGAGACCTACCTGTGTCAGGTGCTGGGGGTGCCCGCCGACGAGGTGCACCGCGAGGCCGAGGTGCTCGAGCACGCCGTCAGCCAGGCGCTGGAGGACCGCATGGACGACGTCCTCGGCCACCCGCGACAGGACCCGCACGGGTCGTGGATCCCGCCACGCAGCGTCGATGGACCCGATGTCGAGCAGGGGAGACGTGATGACTCTCGATGAACTGCCGGAAGGTGTCACCGCGCTGGTGAGCGGGCTCGAAGCGGCGGGCTCGGAACGCCGCCGGCTGACCGCGCTCGGGTTCTTCCCCGGTGGCACGGTGCAGGCGGAACTGGTCAGCCCGCTGGGTGATCCGGTGGCCTACCGGGTGCTCGGATCGCTGGTGGTGCTGCGCAAGGGACAGGCGCGGGGCATCCACGTGGACCCGGTGCCGGCACCCGGTGACCCGCTCGCGGCAGGGGTGGGTCACGATGGTTGAGCGCCGCTGGACGCATCGGCTGCGGCGCGGCGGGACGGCCGCGGGCAGCACCGCCGGCCCGCCCGCCGGGCACGCGGACGGCGGTTGTTCCGGGTGCGCACACGCGGGCCCGGCCCGGCCCGAACGGCCGATCCGGTTGACCCGGCTCGGCTTGGCCATCCCGCCGAACGCCAGAACCCTTGCCCTGGCCGGAAATCCGAACGCCGGCAAGAGCACGTTGTTCAACGCGCTCACCGGTATGCGGCAGCGGGTCGGCAACTGGGCGGGCACCACCGTGGGCCGCACCGAAGGTGGATTCGGCTACGGCGGCAACGTGTTTCGCCTCGTCGACCTACCGGGCGCCTACTCGCTGCGGGCCGAGGGACGCGAGGAGGAGGTGACCCGTGACTTCCTGTTGTTCGGTGCGCCCGAGCTGACCGTCGTCGTGGTCGACGCCACCCGGCTGGAACGACATCTGGGGCTGGCCCTGGAGGTGCGCGAGATCGCCGGACGCATGGTGCTCGCGGTCAACCTGATGGACGAGGCGGCCCGCGCCGGTATCGACCTGGACGCCCGTCGGCTGGCCAGGTCGCTGGGCTGTCCGGTGGTGCCGATGCAGGCGCGTGATCACGTCGGCGTCGATCAGTTGCTGACCGCGATCGACGACTCGTTGGCCCGGCCCGCCGCGCCGGCCGCCGCGCACCGGCCGCCGGCCCTCGCCGCCGCGGTCAGCGAACTGGCCACCGAGCTGCGCGCCCGCCACCCCGGGTTGCCGCACCCGGAATGGATCGCGCACCGATTGCTGGACGGCGACGAGTCGATGCTGGCCGCGCTGGACGCCGGCGACCTTGCCGCGTCGACAGCCAACCCCACGAGGCGGTCGGCATGAGCGCCGGAATCGCGGAGCGGGCCGCGACGCTGCGCCGGCAACTGCCCGCGGAATGTCTCGACGAAGCCAGTGAACACGTTGCCCGAGAAGCGGTTTCGCTGGCCAGGTGGGCGACCTCGAAGCGTCCGGTGGCGGTCGGGGTGCTCGGTGAGAGAACCGTCGACCGGCTGATCACGCACCGGCTCGCCGGGTTCGCGCTGATGGGCGTGCTGATGTTCGTGGTGCTCTGGATCACCATCGTCGGGGCCGCGTACCCGTCGGACTGGTTGTTCGTGCTGCTGGTGCAGAACGGGCATGCCTGGCTGCAGCAGCTGTTCCTCGCCGCCGGGGCACCCTGGTGGCTGACCGGCCTGCTGGTCGACGGCGCCTATCTCGGGGTGGCCTGGGTGGTCGCCGTGATGCTGCCGCCGATGGCCATCTTCTTCCCGCTGTTCGCCCTGCTCGAGGAGTCCGGATACCTGCCCCGGGTGGCGTTCAACCTCGACCGGCTCTTCGCCCGGGCGGGCAGCCACGGCCGTCAGTCGCTGTCGATGATGGTCGGATTCGGTTGCAACGCAGCGGGTGTCACCGCGGCGCGGGTGATCGACTCGCCGCGGGAGCGGCTGATCGCCGTGCTCACCAACAACTTCAGCATCTGCAACGGCCGCTGGCCCACCTTGATCCTGATGAGCACCGTCTTCCTCGGCGCGACCGCGCCACCGGCGCTGGCCGGCGTGGTCGCTGCGGCCTGCGTGGTGACCGTCGCCGTGCTGGGCGTCGTGGTCACCCTCGTCGTCTCGTTCGTGTTGTCGCGCACCGCGTTGCGCGGCGAGGCGAGCGTGTTCACCCTCGAACTGCCACCGTTCCGCCGCCCGCAGGTCGGTCGCCTGCTCTGGGACACCCTGCGCCGGCGCACGATGGTGCTGCTCGGCAGGGCGGTCCGGGTCTCCGCCCCGGCCGGGGTGCTGATCTGGCTGGTCGGCGCGGTGCGGATCTCCGGTGAGCCGCTCTCGGTGATGATCGCCTCGGCGCTCGAACCGCTCGGCTGGCTGATGGGCCTGAACGGGGTGATCCTGCTCGCCTTCGTGCTCGCGATCCCGGCGAACGAGGTGGTCATCCCGACGATCCTGCTGCTGACCCTGCAGGTGCACGGCGGCGCCGCTCGGGTGCTCACCGACGTCTCCGACGGGCAGGTGCACTCCGTGCTGGTACAGACCGGCGGCTGGACGACGCTCACCGCCTGCTGTCTGATGTTGTTCAGCCTGTTGCACAACCCTTGTGGCACAACGCTTTTCACCATCTACCGGGAGACCACCAGTCTGCGTTGGACGGTGATGTCCGCGGTGATCCCGCTGGCGATCGGCTTCGCCGCCTGCGCGGCCGTTGCGGGCGCCGTCCGGGCGATCACCTAGGGTCCCGCGCGCCGGGAGCGCCGCCGGCCACCCTTCTGCCTGATCTCTTCCTGACCTTCCGGGCGTTGACGGCTGCCCGTCACAACACGATGCCGAAGTCCCTGATCTTGCGGTAGACGGTGGCCCGGGAGACCCCCAGGGAGCGCGCCGCCGCGGTCTTGTCACCCTCGTGCTGGGCCAGGGCGTCGACGATGGCGTCGCGCTCCAGGGCCTCCATCGGCGAGAGCCGGCGGCGAGCGGTGGCCCGGCACTCCGGGGGCAGGTCGGCCGTGTGCACGGTGCTGTGCGGGTGCTCCCGGGCGAGGCCGGCCAGTACGTCCTTGACCTGGGCGATGTTGCCCGGCCAGGTCGAGCGCATCAGTTGCTGCATCGCGTCGGCGCCGATCTCGGTGGTCCGGCCGATGCGCGAGAGCAGGTGGCTGACGATCGCCGGGATGTCGTCGGCGTGATGCCGCAGCGGCGGCACGGTGACGGTGCGGGAGAAGAACGGCATCAGCGCCGGGCTGAGATCGGCGTCGGTGCCGGAGCAGGTGACGGTCAGCCAGGGGCGCTCCGGCCGGTCCTCGCCCAGGGCCAGATGCAGCACGTCGGAGAGGTCGTCGACGGCGTGCGCCGGCAGGGCGTCCAGGTGCTTCACGTGTACGGCGGTCTCGGTGGCCAGGGCGTTCTCGACCGCGTCGACCAGGTCGTCCGGCTCGGCCGCGGCGGCGTCGATGATCGCGATGCCCCGCCCACCCTGCAACTTGGCGTGCACAGCCCGGACCAGGGTGGTCTTACCGGTGCCCGGTTCACCGTGCAGCTTCGTCCATTGCCGCTCTCCGGCGTTCTGCCACAACTGCTCGACCACCCGTTGCCAGGTCATGCTCGGGCCGGGGGACTCCTTCAGGCTGATCCGGTCGGCACGCCGCGACCCGGAGCCCTTACCGGTCGGCCGGTGCACCTCCTGGATCCTGACCACGCCGCCGGCCAGCCGGTCGTCGACGAAGCTCGGCCGGTAGATCAGCCGGGTGACCAGCCCGCTGGGCAGGTCGGCGATCCGGGTGTTGTCCCGTTCGACGCCGGAGGACTCCCGGATGTGCGCGAGCAGCACCGCCTGGTCGGCGTTGTTGAACCGGCGCTGCACGCCCTCGTTGATCATGGTGATGTCGTGGCC
>DAIOVT010000141.1:0-9032 GCA_036758885.1 Kineosporiaceae bacterium | reverse complement strand
CCGTACCGGACACGCCATGTGTCAGTTGGCCTCGCTGAGGTCATCAACGAGTTCACCGACGAGTTGTTCGAGAGGCACCGTGCGTCTCAATAGTGCCGCGAAACGTGCTCACCCCCAACTTCGGCGGTGTGGGGCGGCACACGTCACAATACGTCCATATCTCCCCGAGCAGCACGACTTCGCCGGGCATGCGGGCAGGAGCATGGGCGGTTCTGTCCGATCGAGGGAGCCGGCAAGGGATCGATCGAAGGATTGGATCGATCACCGCGGCTGAACCTGGTGGCGGCGAGTACCGGGTGGTCAACGGGCTGTTCACCGGGGTGGTGACGAGGCCATGTGACGTGCCTCTTTCACCGTTCCCGTGCTTGGGGGGTTACGGTCAGGGCGCCTGAAGGCTCACCGTCCGCTCAATCGTCTGTCTGCAGCAATCCGTTCCAATCCCTTTCTTTTCTGTTCCACATCGACCGGAGAACGAACATCGTGGCAACCAAGGCAGCATCGGCCGGTGCCGAGGCCGGCAAGCGCCTCATCATCGTCGAGTCGCCGAACAAGGCGCGAAAGATCGCCGGCTTCCTCAGCTCCGACGACTACGAGGTCGAGGCCAGCGTCGGTCACATCCGTGACCTGCCGCAGCCGAGCGAGCTGCCCGCGGAGATGAAGAAGGGCCCGTACGCCAAGTTCGCGGTCGACGTCGACGACGGCTTCGACGCCTACTACGTGGTCGCCCCCGACAAGCGCACCAAGGTCTCCGAGCTGAAGCGGGCGCTGAAGGGCGCCAGTGAACTGCTGCTCGCCACGGACGACGACCGCGAGGGCGAGGCGATCGCCTGGCACCTGCTCGAGGTGCTGCAGCCCAAGGTCCCGGTGCGCCGCATGGTGTTCCGCGAGGTCACCCCCGAGGCGATCGAACGGGCGCTGGGTGACACCCGCGACATCGACATCCATCTGGTCGACGCCCAGGAGACCCGCCGGATCCTGGACCGGCTCTACGGCTACGAGGTCTCCCCGGTGCTGTGGCGCAAGGTGCGTCCGGGGCTCTCCGCCGGCCGCGTCCAGTCGGTGGCCACCCGGCTGGTGGTCGAACGTGAGCGCGAGCGCATGGCGTTCCGCTCGGCGAGCTACTGGGATCTGGTCGGAACCTTTGCGGCAGCAGGGGTCTCGGAGGGCGGCGACCGCGATTTCTCGGCCCGTCTGGTCGCTCTGGACGGCGTCCGGGTGGCCACCGGACGCGACTTCGACGACCGCGGCGCGCTGACCGCCGCGGCGGCCTCGGCGGGGGTGCGGCAACTGGACGCCGCCGCGGCCCAGGGCCTGGTCGACGTGCTGCGGGACGCGCCGGCCGCGGTGAGTTCGGTCGAGGAGAAGCCCTACACGCGCCGTCCGGCGGCACCGTTCACCACCTCGACGCTGCAGCAGGAGGCGGGCCGCAAGCTGCGGATGACCTCGCGGCAGGCGATGCGCACGGCGCAGTCGTTGTACGAGAACGGCTACATCACCTACATGCGTACCGACTCGGTGACGCTCTCCACGGAGGCGGTCACCGCCGCGCGCCGGCAGGCCGCGGACCTGTACGGGCCGGAGTTCGTGCCGGCCTCGCCGCGGGTCTACGCGAACAAGTCGAAGAACGCGCAGGAGGCGCACGAGGCGATCCGCCCGGCCGGCGACACCTTCCGCACCCCGGCGCAGGTCTCCGGCGAGATCACCGGCGACCAGTTCCGGCTCTACGAACTGATCTGGAAGCGCACCGTCGCCTCGCAGATGGCCGATGCCCGCGGCTCGACCGCGACGATCCGGCTGACCATCACCCCGCAGCGTCCGGGACCGGCCGGTGAGCGGGCCGCCGAGTTCTCGGCGTCCGGCACCGTGATCACCTTCCGCGGCTTCCTGGCCGCCTACGAGGAGGGCCGGGACGCCGACCGCGGCGGCGAGCGGGACGACGCCGAGCGCCGGCTGCCGGTACTGGCCGTGGGTGACCCGCTGACCACCGAGGAGCTGGAGGCGCTCGGTCACGAGACCTCACCACCGCCGCGGTACACCGAGGCCAGCCTGGTCAAGGCGCTCGAGGAACGTGGGATCGGCCGGCCGTCGACCTATGCCTCGACGATCAGCACGGTCCAGGACCGGGGCTACGTGGTGACCAAGGGCACCGCGCTGGTGCCGACCTGGCTGGCGTTCTCGTCGACCCGGCTGCTCGAGGAGCACCTGGCCCGTTTGGTCGACTACGACTTCACCGCGGCGATGGAGGAGGACCTCGACCGCATCGCCAAGGGCGAGGAACAGCGCGCCAGCTGGCTGTCCAAGTTCTACTTCGGCGACCACGCGGCCGCGGCGGCGGCCGGCGGGTCCGCCGTCCCCAACGGTTCCGGCGGTCCGGTGGCCGCCACGGCGACCGTGGTGCAGGAGCGGCAGCCGGCCGGGTTCGGGCTGAAGCCGCTGGTGGACAGCCTCGGCGACATCGACGCGCGCGACCTGAACACCGTGCCGCTCGGCGAGGGCATCGTGCTGCGGGTCGGCCGCTACGGGCCCTACCTCGAAGGCCCGGCGGAGACCGAGGGCGGCGAGGCCCGCCGGGCCAGCGTGCCCGACGACGTGGCTCCCGACGAGCTGACCCTGGTCAAGGCCAAGGAGCTGCTCGACACCCAGGCCGACGGCGATCGTGAGCTGGGTGTCGACCCGGTCTCCGGACGCACCGTGGTCGCCCGGGTGGGACGCTACGGCCCCTACGTGACCGAGCTTCTCGAGGACGGCGCCCCGAAGAGCGCCAAACCCCGCACCGCCAGCCTGTTCCGCAGCATGCAACTGGCCGAGGTGAACCTGGACGACGCGCTGCGGCTGCTCTCGCTGCCGCGGCTGGTCGGCACCGATCCGGCTGACGGTGCCGAGATCACCGCTCAGAACGGCCGCTACGGGCCCTATCTGAAGAAGGGCACCGACTCCCGGTCGCTGACCTCCGAGGAGCAGATCTTCGACATCACCCTCGACGAGGCGCTGGCGATCTATGCGCAGCCGAAACAGCGTGGCCGGGCCGCCGCTGCACCGCCGCTGCGGGAGCTGGGCACCGACCCGGTCAGTGCCGCGCCGGTGGTGGTCAAGGACGGCCGCTTCGGGCCGTACGTCACCGACGGTACGACCAACGCGACCCTGCGCAAGGACGACGCCGTCGAGTCGATCACGCTCGAGCGGGCCGCCGAGCTGCTGGCCGAGAAGCGGGCCCGTGGGCCGGTGAAGCGGGCGCGCAAGGCGACCACCAAGAAGGCCCCCGCGAAGACCGCCACGAAGACGGCCACGAAGACGGCCACGAAGACGGCTGCGGCCAGGACGACGACACGCAAGACCGCGGCGAAGAAGACCACGGCCAGGAAGACCGTCGCCAAGAAGACACCACCGAACGGTGGCAGCACGGCCGATTGATAATTCTGGTGACGATATGAGAGATGTCCGAACCCCCGGCTAGCCTTGGGGGGTGACTCAGGCCGAGACCCTCGCCGTCCCGGACGAGGACCCTGCGCCTGATCACGACGTCAAGGCGGTCCTCCGCATCCCGCCCTATCGGCAGTTGCTCTGGGCGATGGGCCTGTCCAGCCTGGGTGACTGGCTGGGCCTGCTGGCCACGGCGGCGCTGGCCGGGCACCTGGCCGGCGACTCCTTCGCCGCGCAGAACCTGGCGATCGCGGCGGTCTTCATCCTGCGGCTGGCCCCTGCGATCGTGCTCGGGCCGATCGCCGGCGCGCTGGCCGACCGGTTCGACCGTCGGCGCACCCTGGTCATCGGTGACGTGATCAGGTTCGTGCTGTTCGCCTCGATCGCGTTGTCGGGCAACCTGACCTGGCTGTTCGTGGCCACCGTGCTGGTCGAGTGCGTCGCCCTGTTCTGGGGGCCCGCGCACGACGCCACGCTGCCGAACATGGTGCCGCGACGTCGGCTGGAGGCGGCGAACCAGCTCAACCTGGTGGCCACCTACGGCACCGCGCCGGTCGCCGCCGGTCTGTACGCGGGGCTGGCGGTGCTCTGCGACGGCCTGGCCGCGATCTCGGGCATGCCCGACCCCGACCCGGTCACCGTCGCGCTGTGGGTGAACGCGCTGACCTTCCTGGTCTCGGCGGTGGTGATCGCCCGGCTCGACTTCCCGCCGCAGGCCGAGCGCACCACCGCGGTGCGTGAGGCCGGGGTGCTCTCCTCGATCCTGCAGGGCTGGCACTTCGTGGTCACCACCCGTATGGCCCGGGGCCTGGTGCTGGGCATGCTCGGCGCCTTCGCCGCCGGCGGGTTCGTGATCGGTCTGGCGCAGACCCTGGTGCGAGATCTCGGTGCCGGTGAGGCCGGTTTCGGGGTGCTGTTCGGGGCGGTCTTCGTCGGCCTGGCCCTGGGCATGTGGATGGGCCCGATGGTGCTCAGGTCGTTCTCCCGGCGCCGGCTGTTCGGGCTCGCCCTGGTGGCCGGCGGGGTCTCGCTGATCGGCCTGGCGCTGATGCGCGACCTGGTGATGGTGGTGATCTTCACCGTCGTGGTCGGGGTCTGCGGCGGCATCGCCTGGGTCACCGGTTACACCCTGCTCGGCCTCGAGATCGAGGACGAGGTGCGCGGCCGCACGTTCGCCTTCCTGCACTCCGCGGCCCGGGTGGTGCTGGTGCTGGTGCTGGCCGCCGGCCCGGCCGCCGCGGCCGCGATCGACAAGTACGCGCTGCCCACCCTGGGGCTGCAGAACCTGCCCTACAGCGGCGCCGCCTACGTGTTCGTGCTGTCCGGCCTGATAGCTGTGGCGATGGGTCTGACGTCGTACCGGTTGATGGACGATCGCCCCGGCGCACGGTTGCACACCGAGTTGGCCCGGGCCTGGTCGAACCGTCCGGAGGCGCCGCGCACGGTCTCCAGCAAACACAGCGGTTACTTCGTGGCGTTCGAGGGCGGCGACGGCAGCGGCAAGTCCACCCAGGCCCGCATGCTCGCCGAGTGGCTGCGTGAGGACCAGGGCCACGACGTGGTGCTGACCCGCGAGCCGGGCGCCACCGCGGTCGGCATCCGGTTGCGCGAGCTGCTGCTCGGCGGCACCGAACAGCTCGGCGCCCGCACCGAGGCGTTGTTGTTCGCGGCCGACCGGGCGCATCACGTGAACACCCTGGTCGAGCCGGCCCTGGCCCGTGGCGCGATCGTCGTCACCGATCGCTACGTCGACTCCTCGATCGCCTACCAGGGCGCCGGCCGGGCGCTCGAGTCCGACGAGATCGACTACATATCCCGTTGGGCGACAGGCGGTTTGGCGCCCGACCTGGTGGTGTTGATCGACGTCCCGCCGGAGATCTCCAAGGGCCGCCGGGCGCGTGACCCGCAGCGTGACGGCGACGACGCCCTCGAGCGCCTGCCCGAGGAGTTCCACGAGCGGGTGCGCGGCGCGTTCCTGGCACTGGCCCGCCGCGACCCCGACCGGTATCTGGTGCTCGACGGTTGTCTGAGCCGCGAGGAGATCCATCAGGCGGTGCGCGCCCGGGTCCGCGACCTGGTGCCGATCTCGCGCAAACGGCGTGCCGAACTCGTCGCTCGGCTGGCCGCCGAGGAGGACGCCCGGGTCCGCCGCGCCGCCGCCGAGGCCGAGGTCCTCCGGCTGGACGCCGAGTTGCGCGGCCGCAACCGCGACGAGGCCAGGGCGCGGCAACAGGCCCAGGTTCGGGCCCAGGCCGAGGCCGAACGCCAGCTCCGCGAGGAGGCCGAGCGGCAGCTGCGCGAGGAGGCCGCACGCCAGCTCCGCGAGGACGCCGAGCACCGGTTCCGCGAGGAGGCCGAGATCCGGTTCCGCGAGGAGGCCGAGCGGCAGCTGCGCGAGGAGGCCGAGCAGCACGAGCGCGACGAGGCGGCCCGGCGCGAGAGCGAACTGGCCGATCAGCGTGAACGTGAGCTCGAGCGGCAGCAGGCCGACCGGTTGCTGCGCGAGTCGACCGAGCAGCGTGAGGCCGTCACCGCGTCGTCCGAGCCGAATCGCAAACCGCGTCCGCGGCAGCATCCGCCCCGGCACCCGGCGCTGACCGAGACCTCGGCGGAGCGTTCCCCGGAGGTGGTCTGGGCCAACGGCGATCACGCCTTGTCGATGCCCCGGCGCACCTGGTTCTCCGCCGACCCGAGTCCGGCCGAGGAGAGCGACCGCGGCCTGTACTCGAGCACCTACCCGCCGACCGGTGAGACCGCGGCGGTCCGCCGTCGTCCGGCGCCGCCCCGGCCAACGATGCCCCCGCCGGCCGCCCAGCCACCACCGGTTCCGCAGGCTCCGCCGCAGCCGGCACCCCCGTCGATGCCGCAGCCGCCGCAGCCGATCGCTCAGGCTCCGAACTCGCCGACGGCGCTGCCGTCGTCGCCGATCTTCTCGGCGCCGCGGCCCGCCCCGCGGCTGCCGACCGCCGCCGAGGCGCCGGTCACCGAACCGCTGCCGCTGCTGGAGCAGACGATGCTGCAGGAGGCGGTCCGGGATCAGCCCGAGCCGGAGCACGGCGCCCCGGCTGACGACGGCTCCGGCGACGCGTCGTGCCACGACCCGGTGATCGACCTGCCCCGGGCCACGCAGCGTCCGCCCGCGCAGCCGAGGCGCTCCACCGAATGATCCGAATGATCAGGATGACCCGAATAACAGGGATGATCCGAGTCGCCGGAACGGGCCGAACCCGATGACCGTCTGGCAAGACCTGATCGGCCAGCAGCGTGCCGTGGCGGTGCTCAGCGCGGCGGCCGAGGCGGCCGCGGTGCTGGTCGCCCGGCGTGACGAAGCCCCGGACGGCGGCTCCCAGGGCGAGGCCGCCGGCCCGGCGCAGCATGATCCGACCGCGGCGATGACGCATGCCTGGTTGCTCACCGGGCCGCCCGGCAGCGGCCGCTCGAACGCGGCCCGGGCCTTCGCCGCCGCGTTGCAGTGCCGTCAGTCACCGCCGGGCTGCGGGGTCTGCAACGCCTGCCGCACCACCCTGGTCTCCTCGCACCCCGACGTCACCGTGGTCGCCACCGAGCACGTGTACCTGCGCGTCGAGGACGTCCGTCCGCTGGTGCAGTTGGCCCAGCAGGCCCCGGCCTCGGGACGCTGGCGGGTGATCGTCATCGAGGACGCCGACCGGCTCGGCGACACCGCCGGCAACGTGTTGCTCAAGGCGATCGAGGAGCCGCCGCCGCGCACCGTGTGGCTGCTCTGCGCGCCCAGCCCGGACGACGTTCCGGTGACGATCCGGTCCCGTTGCCGGGCGGTCGGTCTGCGGATGCCGCCGCCCGACGACGTCGCGGCCCTGCTGGTGCGCCGGCACGGCGTCGACCCGGCGATCGCCGCCTACGCGGCCAGGGCGGCGGGTTCGCACGTGGGCATCGCCCGGCGCCTGGCCACCTCGGCCGACGCCCGGTCGTTGCGACGCGAGATCCTGCGGCTGCCAACGCGTTTGGGCAGCGTGGCGGCAGCGGTGACGGCGGCCGGTGACCTGGTCGAGACCTCGGCGGAGGAGGCCAAGGCGGTCACCGCCGAGCGTGACGCCGCCGAGCGCGAGGAACTGCTGCACAGCATGGGGGTGGAGCCCGGGGCCAACCCGCCGCCGGCGCTTCGGGCCCAGTTGCGGGTGCTCACCGAGAACCAGCGCCGCCGGGCGACCCGGGCCCAGCGCGACGCCCTTGACCGGGCGCTGCTCGACCTCGCCTCGTTCTATCGCGACGTGTTGCTGCTGCAGCTCGGCGCCCCGGTGGGGCTGACCAACGAGGATCTGCGCTCCGACCTGGAGTCGGTGGCGGCCGGTTCACCGCCCGAGGCGACGTTGCACAGGCTCGAGGCGATCGGCCTGGCCCGGGCCCGGATCGGCGCGAACATCCAGCCGTTGCTCGCCGTCGAGGCGCTGATGGTGACCTTGCGCTCGGGTCTGGCCGATCGTTCGGCGGCCCCACGCTAGCCGGTTAGGCTGTCCGGGTCCTTTCGGCGGCTGGGTGGGGGTTGTCCACAATCATGTCAAGGCTGTATCGCCGCGACTCCGGTGAGACGGCGGTCAAGGTCGTCGCGATCACTCTGGTCATGTTGCTCGTCGTCGGTGCGTTGGGCGCGCTGGTCTACAGCGGCTGGTCGGGCCGGTCCGACCGGTCGGCCTCGGCCGCCCAGGGCGGCGACGCAGCGCCGTCCGTATCGGTCTCGGCCCCCGAGCACGACCCGGCCAAGGACCCCGCGTTCGCCGCCTTCTACCAGCAGAAGCTCGCCTGGTCGGGCTGCGGCGGTGGCTTCGAGTGTGCCGAGGCGACGGTGCCGGTCGACTGGGACGCCCCCTCCGGCGCGACGATCAAGCTGAAGATGATCCGCAAGCTGACCTCCGGCAAGAAGATCGGCTCGCTGTTCCGTAACCCGGGCGGCCCCGGTGCCTCCGGCGTCGACTACCTGCGCCTCGCCTACAGCTACGACGGCTCGCCGCTGAAGCGGTCCTTCGACGCGGTCTCCTGGGACACCCGCGGTACCGGCGCCTCCGAGCAGGCGAAGTGCCTGCCGAACAGCGAGCTCGACACCTTCTACGCCGAGGACGCCACCCCGGACGACGCTGCGGAGCAGAAGTCCTTCGAGGCCGACAGCAAGCGGTTCGCCGAGGCCTGTGTGAAGAACACCGGTGAGCTGGTCAAGCACCTCGACACCCTCTCGACGGTGCGCGACATGGACGTCATGCGCGCCCTGGTGGGTGACGAGAAGCTGAACTACATGGGCGCCTCCTACGGCACCTACCTCGGCGCCTGGTACGCGCAGACCTTCCCCTGGCGGGTGGGCCGGCTGGTGCTGGACGGCGCGGTCGACCCGTCGCTGACCAGCCAGCAGTACGCGGAGGGGCAGGCCGAGGGCTTCGGCCGGGCCACCGCCGCCTACGTGGACGACTGCCTCACCGACAGCTCCACCTGCCCGCTGCGCGGCAGCCGGGCCGACGCCTACAAGCAGCTGCAGGACCTGGTGACGCGCACCGACTCGCGGCCGCTGACGACCAGCACCCGGCCGCTCACCCAGGCGCTGCTGAACACCGGGATCATCCAGGGCATGTACTCCGAGGCGCTCT
>DAIOVT010000140.1:0-9052 GCA_036758885.1 Kineosporiaceae bacterium | reverse complement strand
AGCCGCAGGTGTTCCTGATGGACGAGCCGCTGTCGAACCTGGACGCCAAGCTGCGCGTGCAGACCCGCACCCAGATCGCCTCGCTGCAGCGCCAGCTCGGGGTCACCACGGTCTACGTCACCCACGACCAGACCGAGGCGATGACGATGGGCGACCGGATCTGCGTGCTCAAGGACGGTCTGCTGCAGCAGGTCGGCACGCCGCGCGAGCTGTACGACCACCCGACCAACGTGTTCGTGGCCGGCTTCATCGGCTCCCCGGCGATGAACATCCTCGAGCTGTCCACCACCGACGGCGGCGTGAAGCTCGGCGACATCGTCTTCCCGGTCGAGCGCGAGAAGCTGGGCAAGGCCAGCGGCGGCTCGGTGCAGATGGGCATCCGGCCGGAAGACCTGGCCCTGTCCGACCACGGCCTCGCGGTCGAGGTCGACGTCGTCGAGGAGCTCGGCGCCGACGCGTACATCTACGGTCACGCGATCGGCAACGACGGGCTGCAGATCATCGCCCGCACCGACGGCCGCCGTCCCCCGGAGAAGGGCGCCACGGTGCACTTCGCACCCGACTCCGAGCACGTGCACCTGTTCGACACCGCCTCCGGCGAGCGGATCTGACCCTCCGCCGGACCGGGCGCACGCCTGATCGACGAAACCCCCGGACGCCGCGGCGTCCGGGGGTTTCGCACGTCCAGGTCAGGCTTCCGGACGGCGTCCCGCCCGGGCGGCCGGTCAGCCGACTTCTCCGGGGTGCTCACGGAGGTAGTGGTCGGTGAGCGCCTGCGAGGCCTCACCGGGCTGGTGGGCGAGCGTGCGGCGACAGATCGCACAACGGACGACGGGCAGTTGAGTCACCGTCACCGGGAAGTGGCGCTTGGGTGACTTGGAGGAACGGGGAGCCATGCACCCCATTTTGCCTGGCCCGCGGGGCAGGTCACGCCAGGACCGGACGACGACGGCGCGCCTTCACCGTCTCGGCCGCCGGTGAATCCGATCCGTTGCGGACCGTACCCCGCTCAGCGACCGCTGCCCCGGCGTACCGCCACCCCCAGCCAGCTGATCAGACAGGCGAGGGCGATGGTCACCAGTGCGGCGGCCAGGGTGCCGTTCCGGATCGCCGCGGTCGGGGCCAACCCACCGACCAGCAGCAGTGCGGCGGCCAGCACCAGCAACCAGAACCAGGCGGCGATCAGCGCGGACCGGTGCAGCACCCGCCACATCGTGCTGCGGGCGTGCTCGCCCAGACGCAGCACGGTGCGCCGGGTCCACCACAACCCCGCCCCGAGCAGGACCAGGGCGGTCACCGCCGACAGCACCGAGAAACCCTGCACAGCGGGGTCCTGGTTGATCACGCGCAGCACCAGCGCGGCGCCCCACAAGCCGAAATGCGTGCGCTGCAACCAGGAGAGCACCACGCCGGTCAGGTTCGAGGGCACCAGCTTCTGGCCCGGGTCGAGCCGGGCACTGTTCAGCAGCCCCTCGGTGGCGTCGACCAGCCGGCCCTGACGCTGGCGCAGCACGGCGAGGTTGTGCGCGGCGATCGCATCGCCCGGGTCGATGCCGAGCGCGGTGGCGAAGGCCTTCTCGGCCAGGGCGTGGTCGTGGGCCTCCATCGCCAGCGTGCCGCACAGGGTGTGGTTGGAGCTGTTGCCGGGCTCCAGCGTGGTCGCATGGTTGGCCGCGGCCCAGGCGAGCTGCCGTTGACCGGGGATCTCCCCCGCCGCCCAGGCCACCATCCGGTGACCGACAGCCGCTTCCGGGGCCAGCCGGGTGGCCTCCTGGGCCGCCTGCAGGGCCCGGGGATAATCCCCCAGGCGGAAGTACGCCTCGGCCGCGACCAGGTGCGCGAACGTGCCGTCCGGGTCGGCCCTGGTCAGTGCCCCGGCCACCTCGAGCGCCGCCGGGTACTCCTCCAGACCGCAGCGCGCCCGGGCCAGTTCGGTCAGCGCGGCGACGTCGCCCGGATCGTGCGCCAGCACCGGGGCGACCATGCGGGGCACCTCGGCGTGCCGGCCGGCGTCGTTGAGCAGGCCGGCACGGACGACGGCCGGTTCGGTCGCGGTCATCGGTTCACAACCGCCGGGTCTTCTTCATGTAGCTGCGCAGATCGGCGTAGCTGCCGTCCGGGTCGGCGAAGGTGACCACGTTGCGGGCGGTCTCGAACCACGGCCCGGTCGAGGAACGCAGCTCACGCAGGGCGTGATCGAGATCAGCCATACGGATCATTCGCACTGTGCCGGAACGGATTCCGTCCATCATCGCCAGCTCCGAGGCGGACTCGCACAGGTGCACCAGATCAGCCCCGGAGAACCCCTCGGTGTTGGCGGCGACCTTGCCGACGTCGATCCCCTCCACCGGACGGCGGGACAGCTCGGCGCGCAGGATCGTTTCTCGCGCAGGCGTGTCCGGCGGCAGCACGAGCAGCGTGCGGTCGAAACGTCCGGGACGGCGCAGCGCCGGGTCGACGTCCCAGGGCTGGTTGGTCGCGGCGAGCACGAAGACTCCCTCGTTGCTCGAGTCGACGCCGTCCAGCTCCGAGAGCAGCTGGTTGACCGTCGTCCGCATCACCGAGTTGCGCACCTGAGAACGCTTCTGCCCCAACGCATCGATCTCGTCGAGGAACAGCACCGCGGGCGCGTTGGACCGGGCCAGCTGGAACAGTTCGTGAACGTTGCGCTCGCTCGAACCGATCCACATGTCGAGAATGTCCGAGAGCCCCACCGTGATGAACGCCGCACCCATCTCTCCGGCCACGGCACGGGCGATGAAGGTCTTGCCGCATCCGGGCGGGCCGTAGAGCAGCAGCCCGCCGCGCAGGCTCTTGCCGTACAGGCGGCGCATCTCCGGGTTGCGCAACGGGGCCAGGAACGAGATCTGCAGCCGCTCCTTGACCTGCTCCATGCCCCCGACGTCGGCCAGGGTGACCCGCGAACGCTCGACGTCCCAGGCCGCGGTCTCCGGCGGCGGGCCGGCGTCCCCGTCGGTGAACATCGGCTGGGCCAGATCGCCCACCTGCTCCTCGGCGTGCGCCCAGTCGAACTCCTCGGCCGCTGCCGGCTGCTCGCTCGGGGGCGGGGCGCCGTCCGGGGTCGCGGTGGGCAGCACCGGCGGCACGGCCGGTGCAGCCGGCACGGGTGGTACGGGCGGCGTGGCAGTCGCAGCAGGCGGGGCAGTCGCAGCAGGCGGCTCCGGCGTGCGGCCGAGCGCCTTGGCCATCAGTGTGCGCGCCTGCGCGCTGTCCGGGTGGGAGGCCAGCGCGGCGGCGCAGTGCTGCACGGCGGCGTCCCATCGACCGGCCCGGATCAACTGGTCGGCCAGGTGCAGCCGCAGATCCAGATCGTCCGGGGCGGCCGCGACCGCCCGTTCCAGTGCGTCGAGAACCGAGTCACTCACGTCCGACAGGCTATCCACCGAACCGGTGATGCTCCCGCACCGCGGTCGCGGCCACGACTCGGCAGAAGGTGACCGTTCGGCCCGCCGAAACGGTCACCTTCTGACGGCTCGCGACCCCCGGGCCGGGTAGCTTGGACGCCGCGGGCCGACGCCGGGCCGATCCGTTGGCCGAACCTCTCTGGGAGATCCGGTGGCCGAGACTGCTTCCAGCCCAACACCATCAGGTGCCACACCGACCGTGGGCGCACTGCGCGCGGCCGGTCTGTTGTGCCTCGCCGCGGTGACCCTGATCGTCGTGTTCGTGCGGGCCCCGGCATCCCTGGCCGCGGCCCGCCCCGTCGGCGGCACCGGCACCGGGTTCGCCGACCAGGCGAGCCTGATCAGGGCGGTGGACGGCGGCTTCGCCGGCTACTGGCGATCCGGCCGGGTCGCGCTGACCCCCGCCTTCGGCGACCTGGCCGGCTACTGGTCGCGCTATCAGGCGGTGAAGGCGGTCTCGGCGGCGCTGCTGCTCGCCGTCCTGTTCGCCCTGGCCCGCATGCTCTGGCGCGCCTGGTGCGCGGAGCTGCGGCCGGGCCGACGGGGCGCGCTGGCCGCGTCCGGGGCGCTGACCACCGGCTTCGGGGTGTTCGCCCTACTGGTACTGATGGCCACGGTGCAGGCGACCGCCGCGCCGCTGTCGTCGCTGATGTCGATGGTCTCCACCGGGGCGACCTCGGGCCCGGTGGCGGTTGCACTCGGCCAGGCACGGGCCGGCCTGTCCACCGAGCCGGACGGCGCCCCCGCCGCACCCGCGCTGCGGGTGCTCACCGACGACTTCGCCCGCTACCACTACGTGCTGGTGCTGCTCGCGTCGCTGCTGGCGTTGAGCATGTTCGCCGCCGCGGTGATGACCTGGCGACGCCGCCGCCGGGTGAGCGGCCCCCTGGACGCCACGGCCCGGCGCACCCGCCGGGTGCTCACCTGGTTCAGCGCGCTGGCCCTCACCCTGGCGCTGGCGGCGGTGCTGCTGGCCGCGGTGAACCTGAGTGTGGCCACGAACCCGGCTCCCGCCCTGCTCGCCTTCCTGCAGGGTTCGATGTGAACACCGCACGGCCGGCGCCGTCCGCGGCGAACCTGCGGCTGACCATGGCCAGCCCCGACTCGCGGCTGCTCGACCTGCCCTGGGCGACGCCGCTGGAGGATTGGCCCGAGGATGTCCTGGCGGCGCTGCCCCGAGGCATCTCCCGGCACATCGTACGGTTCGTACGGCTGGAGAACTCGGTCTACGCGATCAAGGAGATCGCCACCGAGATCGCCGTCCGCGAGTACGGCCTGCTGCGCATGCTGCGCCGTCTGGGCATGCCCTCGGTCGAGCCGATCGGCGTGGTCAGCGGCCGGGTCGGCACCGACGGCGACGAGCTGCAGTCGGCGCTGATCACCCGGCACCTGCAGTTCTCGCTGCCGTACCGGGCGCTGTTCTCGCAGGCGCTGCGCGACGACACCGCGACCCGGTTGGTCGACGCGCTGGTGGTGCTGATCGTCCGGCTGCACCTGGCCGGCTTCTACTGGGGCGACGTCTCGCTGTCGAACACGCTGTTCCGCCGGGACGCCGGCGCCTTCGCCGCCTATCTGGTGGACGCCGAGACCGGCGAGCTGCATCCCACGCTCTCCCGCGGCCAGCGCGAGTACGACGTCGAGCTGGCCGGTATGAACATCGCCGGCGAACTGATGGACCTGCAGGCCGGCGGGTTCTTCGACGAGGAGGAGTTCGACCTGCTCGCGGTCGGCCAGCTGCTCTCCGACCGGTACTCCTCGCTGTGGGCCGAGCTGACCGCCCCGGAGCACTTCGAGCACGGAGAGCGCTGGCGGGTGGACGAACGGATCCGCCGGCTGAACGACCTGGGTTTCGACGTCGGCGAGCTGACCATGGCCACCGATCTGGACGGTACCTCGCTGGTCATCGAGCCGAAGGTGGTCGACGCCGGTCATCACTCCCGGCGGCTGATCCGGCTGACCGGCCTGGACGTTCAGGAGAACCAGGCCCGCCGGTTGCTCAACGACATGGACACCTACGCCGCGGACGCCGACCGGCAGGGCATGGACGAGGCGATGCTCGCCCACGAGTGGCTGACCCGGTGCTACGAGCCGGTGTTGCGCGCCGTACCCCGCGAACTACGCGGCAAGCTGGACTCACCCGAGCTGTACCACCAGGTGCTCGAGCACCGCTGGTACATGTCGTTGCGCCACGGACATGACGTCGGCCTCGACGAGGCGGTGCGTGACTACGTGGCCTCGGTGCTGCCCAGCAAGCCCGACGAGGACACGATCGTCGGGGTCGACACCCAGGAGATGCCGATCGTCGCCGACGACTGACCCACCGGCCGATCGCCCCGGGAAGCCGCTCGGGATCACTCGGCGCGGCGCCGGGCCACCTCGTAGAGCGCCACACCGGCCGCGACGCCGGCGTTCAGCGACTCGTTGCCCGCCGTCATCGGGATCGAGACCACCAGGTCGCAGGTCTCCCGCACCAGCCGGCTCAGCCCCTTGCCCTCCGAGCCGATCACCAGCACCAGCGGTTCGGTGGCGGCCTCCAGACCGGGCAGGTCGAAGTCACCGCCCGCGTCCAGGCCGGCGATGAAACACCCTTGTGCGGCAAGGCTTTCCAGCGTCCGGGTGAGGTTGGTGGCGCGGGCCACCGGGATCCGCGCGGCGGCTCCGGCGGAGGTCTTCCAGGCGGCCGCGGTCATTCCCGCCGAGCGTCGCTCGGGCACGATCACCCCGTGCCCGCCGAAGGCCGCCACCGACCGGATCACCGCGCCGAGGTTGCGCGGGTCGGTCACCCCGTCGAGCGCGACCAGCAGCGGCGCCCGGCCGGTCTCGGCGGCGATCGCGAGCAGGTCGTCCGGGTGTGCGTACTCGTACGCCGGAACGGCCGCGGCCACCCCCTGGTGCAGGGCGCCGTCGGTCATCCGGTCGAGGTCGGTCTTGGTCACCTCGAGCAGCGCGATCCCTTGGTCCGCAGCGGATTTCAGGATCTCCTTGACCCGGCCGTCGTGCTCGATCCGGGTGCCGACGTACACCGTCTTCACTGGAACCTGTTCGCGCAGCGCCTCGACGACCGAGTTGCGTCCGGCGATGTACTCGGTGCTGCCCGACCGGCGGGCGCCCCCCCGGGAACCGCCCGAACGGCTGCCGGCCGACCCCGTGGACGCCGCACGGCGTTGCGCCGCAGCAGCTTTGCGCGCCGCGGGGTGCCCGGTGCGCTCGCTCGCCTTCGGCGTCGGACCCTTGCCGGTCAGCGCCTTGCGGCTGTGACCGCCGGTACCGACGCTGGGCCCCTTCTTGGATGCGCCCCGGCGCACCGCGCCGCGCCGTCCGCTGTTGCCGGCCATCAGGCCTCATCCTCCGATGCGTTGTCCGGGCCGGCGGCGGGCTCACCCTCCGGACGGGCCAGGGTCCAGCGGGCCGCGCCGTCCGGGGTGTCCTCGACCAGCACCCCGGCCGCGGTGAGCCGGTCGCGAATCGCGTCGGCCACCGCGAAGTCGCGTTCCTTGCGCGCCCGGGCCCGGGCCGCCAGCTCCGAGCCGACCAGGGCGTCAAGCACGAGACGAGCGGGATCCGTTGCGGCCGAAGCGCTTCCGGGCCCGGCCGACCAGGCTGCGTCCAACGGGTCGAAGCCGAGCAGGTCGGCCATCGCCCGCACCGCCAGGGCGGCGGCGAGGGCACCGGCCTTGTCACCGGCGGCCAGCGCCGTGTTGCCGGAACGCACGTGCTCGTGGATAACCGCCGTCGCCGCCGGGGTGGCCAGGTCGTCGTCCATCGCCGAGACGAAGGCGGCGGGCAGCGCCACCTCGGCCAGGTCGGCGTCGGTCAGCTCGGGGCCGGCCAGTTCGGCGACCCGGGTGACCAGGTTCTCGATCCGCTCGTAGGCCGTGCGTGCCTCGACCAGAGAGCCGGGCACGCTGACCTCGATCGTCGACCGGTAGTGCACCACCGCGATCAGGTAGCGCACCACCACGGCCGGGATGTGCTCGAGCAGCGAGGCCAGGCTGAGCACGTTGCCCAGCGACTTGCTCATCTTCTCGCCGGTCTGCACCACGAAGGCGTTGTGCATCCAGTACCGCGCGAAGTCGTCACCGGCGGCACGGGACTGGGCCAGTTCGTTCTCGTGGTGCGGGAACCGCAGGTCCAGCCCGCCGCCGTGGATGTCGAAGACCGGACCCAGGTAGCGGGTCGCCATCGCCGAGCACTCCAGGTGCCAGCCCGGCCGGCCACGCCCCCACGGGGTCGGCCACGACGCCGTCGCCGGCTCGCCGGGCTTGGTGCCCTTCCACAGCGCGAAGTCGCGCGGGTCGCGTTTGCGGGCGGTCGACTCGGCGTCGACGTCCTGGGCCGGCTCCATGTCGTCGAGCTTCTGGTGGGTGAGCTCGCCGTAGTCGGGCCAGGACCGGACGTCGAAGTACACGTCGCCGGAACCGTCGGCGGCCACGTAGGCGTGACCGCGATCGATCAGCCGCTGCATCAGCTCGACCATCTCGGTGACGTGCCCGGTGGCGTGCGGGGCGTAGGTCGGCCGCAGCACGTTCACCGCGGCGTAGGCCGCCGCGAACTCCTGCTCGTACAGGTAGGCGTGCGCCCACCACTCCCGGCCCGCCTCGGCCGCCTTGGCCAGGATCTTGTCGTCGATGTCGGTGACGTTCTGCACCAGGTCGACCTGGTACCCGCTGCGCACCAGCCAGCGCCGCAGCACGTCGAAGTTCACCGACGCCCGCAGGTGACCGATGTGCGGGCTGGACTGCGGGGTGGCGCCACACACGTAGATACCCGCCCTGCCTGCTTCGAGGGGCTCGAACTCCCTCAGGGCATGGACGGCGGTGTCGAACAGGCGCAGACTCACGGGCCAAGGCTAGTGGCAGTGCACCGGCCTCCCCCAACCGTGATCATGCAGAACCGCACGCCCACCCCGCGGTGATCATGCAGAACCGCACGCCCACCCCGCGGTGATCATGCAGAACTGCGCGGCAGCGGACGGTCAGGTCCAGCCGGGCAGCCCCGGCGGCCAGGTGCGGTAGCGGTCCAGCAGACCCGCGAGCCGCTCGGCGCCGATCGGTTGCACCACGACGCCGTTGCGCGCGGTCATCGGCTCCGCGGCGACCATCGCGTTCAGGATCGCCTCCTGGGTCGCGTCCACCGCGGCCAGCATCACCTGGCTGATCGCCTGGTGACTGAGCGACGTCAGCTGATACGACTGCGGGGTCTGCGCCGTGTAGTACTCCGCCGGTATCCCGTCGTTGCCGGTCGAGAAGGCCAGCACGATGTCTCCGCTGGCGTCGGAGGCGCCGCCGCCCATCCGGGCCAGGCCGATCGAGGCCTGCTTCGCCAGCCGCTGGCACTGGTCGGCCGTCAGCGGCGCGTCGGTGGCCACCACGACGATGATCGATCCGGCCCCCGCCGGCAGCCCGGGCAACAGGTCCGCCACCAACGGGATCGGTACCTCGCTCGGCGGGATCAGCTTGCCGACCGGCACCCCGTCGACGCGCAGGTCCTCGCGCTCGCCGTAGTTGGCCTGCACCAGCACCCCGACCGTCCAGCCGCCGACCACCTCGGGCAGCGTCCGCGACGAGGTGCCGATGCCGCCCTTGAAACCGTGGCAGATGTTGCCGGTGCCACCGCCCACGTTGCCC
>DAIOVT010000139.1:0-9077 GCA_036758885.1 Kineosporiaceae bacterium | reverse complement strand
GCCGCCCGAGCCGGCCACCGCCCGGATCATCGGCAGGATCGGGGTGATGCCGATCCCGCCGGCGACGAAGACGTACCGCCCCGCCGGGGTCAGCTCGAAATGGTTGCGGGGGCCGTCGAGAGCCAGGCGGGTGCCCTCGACGGCGTGCTCGTGCAGCCACGTGGAGACCCGCCCCTGCGTCTCCCGCAGGATCGAGATCCGGTACGAGCCGAGATCCGCCGGGTCGCCGCACAACGAGTACTGGCGCACGTCGCCGTCCGCGGTGTGCACGTCCACGTGTGCCCCGGGCGTCCAGCCCGGCAGCGGGGCGCCGTCCTCGGAGCGCAGGGTCAGGGTGAGCACCGAGTCCGGCCGGCGGGTGCGCCGCTCGACCCGCACCCACACGCTCACGCCGGCCTGTCGAAGACGACGTCCAGCCGTTCCAGCCCGCGGATGTGGAAGTGGCGCCCCCAGGCCGGTGGCTCGGCGGGATTCGCCAGCCGGATGCCGGTCATCGCGCCGAGCAGCAGCTTCAGGGCGATGCGGCACTCCGTCCTGGCCACCTCGGAGCCGACACAGAAGTGGATCCCGTGCCCGAACGCGAGGTGGTCGCGAGCGTTCGTCCGGTCCGGGTCGAAGCGCTCCGGCTGCTCGAACACCCGGTCGTCGTAGTTCGCCGAGCCGAGCGAGAAGTGCAGCCGGGTCTGCGCGGGGATGTCCTGACCGTGCAGGCAGACGTCCTGCGTGGCCCGCCGGTAGCGGCCCTGGATCGGGGTGAAGTAGCGCAGCGACTCGTCGATGAAACCCTCGACGGCGTCGGGAGTCTCCCGCAGCCGGTCCGCCAGTTCGGGGTGCGTGGCCAGGATGTACATCATCCCGGCCAGCAGCGACGTCGTGGTCTCGTGCCGGCCACCACGAACTGGATGGCGATGCCGAGGATCTCCTGCTCGTCGTAGGGGGTCCCGTCCGCGCGGACGGCGGCCCCGAGCTCGGAGAGCAGGTCGTCCTTCGGCTCGGCCCGGCGCTCCCGGATCAGGGCACGCAGATAGGCGTCCGACTCCATCGTGTTCTCGGCCAGATCGATCTCCTGCGCCTCGGTGAGACCGGCGGACAGGCCGGTCTTCAGCGAGTCGGCCCACTTGCGGAACCTCCAGTGGTCGGGGCGCGGGATGCCCAGCAGCTCGGCCACGACGGTGGCCGGCAGCGGCCCGGCGAACTCCGAGACGAACTCGACCGAGCCGCGGTCAGCGAAGCCGTCGAGGAACTCCTGGGCCAGCTCCTCGATGTGCCCGTGCAGCTGCCGGATCTTGCGGACCGACAGCGCCCGCTGCACCGGGCGCTTGTTGTTGGCGTGCGCCGGGTCGTCGCGGGTGACCAGGGTCCCGGGGACCGGCTCGCGGCCCTTGAGGATCTCCATCGCCGCCGGGCACATCGGCGCGGCGCCGTGGTTCGGCGTCTCCGAGGAGTACACGTCCGGACTGGCCAGGGCCGACTTGACGTCGTCGTACCGGGAGACGACCCACAGGTCCCACTGCTCGCTGTGGAACACCGGCGCCTGGTCCCGCAGCCGGCGGTAGCCGGGGTACGGGTCCGCCGTGTGCTCGTCGGAAAGCGGGTCGTACTGCGGCGCCGTGGACGCCTCAGCCGGTTCGACGTTCGCCGTCATGACAGATCCTCTCCGTCGGGGCTCTGGGTGCGGACGCCCGCCAACAAGGCGAACATTCGAATATTAAGCATATTGAGTCCCGCAGCCAACGGCTTGGCGGACAACGGTCCCCCCGCGGACCCGCGGTTCAACCCTTCGGGGCAGCGATCGGGCCGGCCCATCAGGCCCGGCGGCGGAAGGACCACATCTGCGCCGAGCGCTCCACCTCGACGGCGACGTCCCACGGCATACCGGCCCCGGAGGTCTCCCGGCGGAACGACGCGGTGGTGCGCCGGCTCAGCGCGGGATCGGCGGCGGGGACGGCGGCCAGCCGCCGGGCCAGCGGCTCGACCTCGGCGTCGTCCACGGCTGCCCAGGCCATGCCGGTGCGCACGGCCTCGGCGCCGTCCAGCCGCTGCCCGAAAAGCCCCATGGCCGCGGCGGTCTCGCGGCCCGCGACCCGGTGCAGCAGGTGCAGGTGGCCGCCCCCGGGATGGGCGCCGATGCGCTGGAACCCGGAGATCAGCCGCGCGTCCGACGCCACCACCCGCAGATCCGCGGCGAGCATCAGGTTCATCCCGGCGCCGACCGCGGCGCCGCGCACCGCGCAGATCGCCGGGACGGCGAGCGAGCCGACCCGCTGGAACGCGCGGTAGATCGTCTCGATCGCCCGGAAGTTACCGTCCTCGGCGGGGTCCGCGCCGGCCGCGCCGAGCACCCCGAGATCGGCCCCCGCGCAGAAGGAGGCGCCCCCGGCGATGACCACGGCACCCACCGACTCGTCCGCGTCGGCCCGGTCCAGGGTCGCCACGAGTTCCTCGGCCATCGCCACGGTCAGCGCGTTGCGCCGCTGGGGCGCCTGCAGGGTGACGACGGCGACGCCGTCCTCGAGGTCGTAGCCGATCTCGCTCATCCGGGTGTTCCTCTCTGCCTCGGGTCCACCGGCGCATCTCCTGGCCGGCTCAGGCGGTATCGCCCAACTCCATCGCCGCCTCGTCCAGCCCCCAGAGGTCGAGCAGGGCCGCCCGGCGCTCGGCACGGTCCAGGCCGCGAAGATCGACGGCGCTGCGCTCGGTCACCACCACGTCGACGTCGTGAGCCGGCGTCGTCACCGGACGGGACAGCCGCCGGACCAGTGTCGCGCGGCCGCGGTGCGAACCGGGCAGGGCGATCACGCTCAGCCCGTCCACCGACCGGGCGCCCGCCGCGGCGAAATCGGGGTGCCCGCCGATCATCCCGGTCAGCGCCGCCGCCGAGCCCTCCACGTTCACCTGGCCGTCGACGTCCAGCTCCAGAGCGGTGTTCAGGGCGATCAGGGGGCCGAGCCCGGACGCTGCCAGACGCCCCACGTCGTGCACGATCTCGATCGGGTGCAGGATCCTCCGCCCGTCGGCCCACGCGTACAGCCGCCGGGTGCCGGCCAGATAGGTGGCCACGGGAACACCGAGCAGCAGGCCCCGTTCGTCCAGGTCGACCACCGCCTCGGGCAGCATTCCGGAGTCGATCCGCACCGGCACGTCCAGGGCGGCCAGCATCGCCGCGGCCAGCCGTCCCGGTCCCGTCTGCACGCGGGCTCCCTCGGGTACCAGCGCCGCCACGTGCCGGGCGATCGCCCGATCGGTGGCCGTCGGCGGCGGCACGGTGATCTCGGCCGGCGCCGCCGCGGTGGCGGACGACGGGATGGACGACGGGGCGATGATCTGCACGTCGCCGGCCGGCAGCCGGCGGCCGGCGTCGGCGCTGAACCCCTCGGACAGCACCGCCGCGACCGGGACACCGGCCTCGGCCAGGCCCCGCATCCAGGACACCTCGGTACCGAACCGCAGTCCGCCGGGTCCGGGGACCAGCGTGGCCAGCAGCAGGTCGGGCCGCAGCGGACCGGCCAGCAGGGCCGGAACCGCGGACAGCCGCGACGGCAGCCGGCGCACCCGCCCCGCCTCGATACCGGCGCGCAGACCCGGGCCGCCGATCGCGGTGGTGATCGTGCGGAAGGCCGACAGGTCCAGCTCGGGCAGCTGGACCGGAGTCCAGCCGAGTACCAGGTCGACGTCGCCCACCACTACGGCCGCCTCGGCCAGGGGCGCGAGAAGCTCACGGGGAGAACCGAAACCGTCGGCGACGGCGACGCGCATACCGCGCCGGACCAGCCCCTGCGGGAGGGCCATCAGCCGGTGCCGGTGATCAGTGCGAAGAGGTCGGCGGGCCCGCGGTCCAGGGCCAGCGAACCGAGCACCTCGTTCCAGACGGCGTCGCTGCCGTCCTCCTCCCGCCAGGCCCACAGCCGGGTGGTGGCCAGCCGGAGCCGGTGCTCCCGGGTGAACCCGATCGCCCCGTGCACCTGATGGGCGATGCGGGCCACCACGCCCGCGGCCTCGGCGGTGCGCGCCTTCGCGGCGGCCACGGCGACCGTGGCGTCCCGCGAGTCCCAGCCGTGGCGACCGACCACCAGCACCGCCGCGTCCGTGGCGGCTCGGCAGGCGGCCGACTCGGCGGCGGCCACGGCGATCTCCTGCTGCACCGCCTGCAGCTTCGCGATCGGACGGCCGAACTGGACGCGCTCGGTGGCGTGGCGGACGGTCATCCCCAGCGCCGTCTCGGCGGCGCCGCTGGTCAGCAGTGCCCGGCCGAGAGCGGCCCGCAGCCGGAACTGTTCTCGCAGAGCCGGATCGACGGACGCCACGGCCGCTGCCCTCGCTCCGGACAGGGACACCCGGTCCCGTGGTTCCTCGGCGAGGTTGCTGCCGGGCTCGACCTGCAGCTGCGCGGCATCGAGCACGACGACGTCACCGCCGCCGGTCAGCAGCACCAGAGCGGTTGCATGCCGTGCCCAGCCGGCCCGCGGGACGACGCCGGAGACGTTGGTGCCGAACGGGTTCCGGCTGATCTCGACATCGGCGAGGACCGCCGACAGGGGCCCGTCCGGCACGCTCAGACCCGCCTCACCGGCCAGCCAGCCGGCCAGCAGGTCCGTCTCCAGCAGGGGTACCGCGGCACCGGCGGCGATCAGCAGCGCGGCGGCGTCGGTGAGCTGTCCGCCGCTGCCGCCGAGTCGCTCCGGCATCGTCAGCCTGGCCAGGCCGGCGCCGTCCAGCACCTGCCAGAGGTTCGCATCCAGGGCACCGCCGCTGCGGGCGTCCAGTGCCGGATCCGTTGCGGCGCCGGCGAAGACGGCCCGGGCCAGGGCGGCGACCTCCGCCGCCGTGTCGGCGCTCACCGCAACCCCACCCCCCGGGCGATGATGCCGCGCAGCACCTCGTTGGTGCCGCCGCGCAGGGTGAACCCGGGCGAATGCAGCACCGCATCGGCCACCGCCCTGCCGAAGCCGTCCCCGCCGGGATCGGGCTCGGCGTCGACCAGGGTGCGGGCGACGTCGATCACCTCGCCCTCGAACCGGGTGCCGAGCTCCTTGACCAGCGCGGCGGCGAGCTCGGGGGCCTCGCCGCCGGACAGCGAACCGGCCACCGCCAGCGACATCCGGCGCAGGGTCCAGAGCCGGCCGACCAGGCTGCCCAGACGCCGGCGGGCGTGGCCGTCGGCCCGGGACGGATCGGACTGCAGCTCGGCGACCAGCGCCACGACCAGGGGGAACGTGGAGAGGAACCGCTCGGGGCCGGATCGTTCGTAGGCCAGCTCCCCGGTGACCTGGCTCCAGCCGGCGCCGATCTCGCCGAGCACCATGTCGTCCGGCACGAAGACCCGGTCGAGCACCACCTCGTTGAAGTGGTGCGCCCCGTTCAGCAGCAGGATCGGCCGGATCGACACCCCGGCCGACGCCAGGTCGACGATGAACTGACTCAGCCCGGCATGGCGTTCGCCGTCGACCCGGGGAGCGGTGCGGGCCAGCACGAAGAACGCCTGCGCGTGATGCGCGCCCGAGGTCCAGACCTTGGTCCCGGACAGCTCCCAGCCGCCGTCCACCCGGCGGGCGGCGGTGCGCACGGACGCCAGGTCGGAGCCCGAGTCGGGCTCGGACATCCCGATCGCGAAGAAGGTCGTCCCGGCCGCGATGCCCGGCAGGTAGCGCTGCCGCTGCCGCTCGGTGCCGAACCGGATCAGGGACGGGCCGATCTGGCGGTCGGCGAACCAGTGCGCCGCCACGGGGGCACCGGCGGCGAGCAGTTCCTCGGTGACCACGTACCGCTGCAGCGGTGTCGCGTCGTGCCCGCCGTAACGGGTCGGCAGGGTCATCCCGAGCCAGCCGCGGCGGCCCAGTTCGCCGGAGAACCGCTCGTCCCAGCCGGCCAGCCAGTTGTCCGAGCGGGGGGTCCAGAGCCCGGCCGCCCGCTCGGCGTCCAGGAACGCCCGGACCTCGGCGCGCAGCGCCCCCGTCCCGTCCGTCTCCTCCTGCACGTCCACCGCGGCAGGGACCAGGGACGCCGCGACCGAAGCATTCAGAACCGTCAGAACCATCAGAACGAGGCCTCGGTGGTCGAGACGATCGCCCTGGGCGGGACGCCGGTGAGCGTCAGGCCGCCGTCGACGGCGATCAGCTGGCCGGTGACGTAGCCGGAGTCGGGACCGCAGAGGAAGGCGATCACCCGGGCCACGTCGTCGGCCTCGCCGTGGCGGCCCAGCGGCAACGCCGCGCCCAGGGCCTGGCGGGTGCCGTCGGCGTAGCCGTGCTCGGTGGCCGCGGTGCGGATCAGACCGGGTGCCACCGCGTTGACCCGGATACCACGGGGGCCGAGCTCGACCGCCAGATGGCGGGTCATCCCTTCGACACCGGCCTTGGTGGACGGGTAGAGGCCCACGCCGGCCGGGGCGATGTGCGCCGCGGTGGAGGAGAGGTTCACGATCGCGGAACCGGGCGGCATCGCCCCGGCCAGGGACCGGATCATCCACCACGGGCCGAGCAGGTTCACGTCGACGACCTGCCGGGCGACCGCCGGGTCGACCTTCTCCAGCGCCGCGTAGCGCCAGATGCCCGCGTTGTTCACGATCGCCGCGATCGAGCCGTGCCGGCCCAGCAGGCCCTCGGCCCACGCCGCGACGGCCTCCCCGTCACCGACGTCGAGCACCGCCGCCTCCCCGCCGGAGGCGGCCGCGGACGTCTGCGCCGCCTCGGCGTCCGTGTCGACCACGATCGGCAGGAAGCCCTGCGCGGCGAGCCGCAGCACGACCGCCCGGCCGATGCCCTGGCCGCCACCGGTGACGACGGCGACCGGCCGGGCCGTGCTCGGGTCCGTGCTGGGGTCCGTGCTCGGGTCCGTGCTCGGGTCCCTGCTCATGACCGGTTCGCGCCCAGCACCACCCAGCCGGTCAGGACGTCCTTGCCGGAGCGGTTGTGCCAGATGTGCACGGTGCCGTGCTGCACCACGACGTCGCCCTGCTGCATCCAGACGATGTCGTTGCCGGGGACCTCCAGGCCGAGCTCGCCGTCGATGATCCAGCCGATGTCCATCGTCGGTGTCGCGTGCAGGCCGTCGTCGTCCAGCAGGTCGGTGACCTCGTTCTGCTGCGGCACCTCCGAGCCGTCGGCCATGGTGCCGTCCGGGCCGAACTTGATCAGGGTCACCCGCACCGAGCCGGGCGGCGGGTAGAACCCGCCCGAGTGGCTGGTGTCCGAGCCGTCGAACGGCAGCTGCGGGATGCCGTCCCTGCCCCACAGGTTGCGGATGTCCATGTTCTGGGCGAGCACCGGCTCGACCTCCCGGACGTCGGTGACCTCGGTGATGACCGGCTTGCCGTTCTGTTCCCCGGTGATGACTCGCTTCATGACGCAGTTCCCTTCGTGGTGTGTGCCTCTGACACGTCGGGCCCGAGGGCGATCGACTTCTTCTCCTGGTACAGGCGCAGGCCCTCCGGACCCATCTCGCGGCCGACGCCCGACTGCTTGAAGCCTCCGAACGGCGTCCCGTACGCCTGGGCGTGCCCGTTCACGGAGACCATTCCCGTGCGCAGCCGCCGCGCCGTGGCCAGGGCCCGCCCGGGATCGGCGCTCCACACCGAGCCGGACAGCCCGTAGATGCTGTCGTTGGCGAGCCGGACCGCTTCGTCCTCGTCGGCGTAGGCGGTGATCCCGACGACCGGTCCGAAGATCTCCTCCTGGGCGATCCGCATCCGGTTGGTCACGTCGCCGAAGACCGTTCCCTGCACGTAGAAGCCCTGCTCGAGCCCGGCCGGGCGGCCGCCGCCGGTCAGCACCGTGGCCCCCTCGGCGCGGCCGAGGGCGATGTAGTCCTCCACCCGCTCCCGCTGGGCCTGGCTCACCATCGGCCCGATCATGGTGGCCGGGTCGAACGGGTCGCCGACCGGCATCGCGGCCATGGCGGCGGCAAGCGCCTCGCTGATCTCGGCGTACCGGCTGCGCGGCACCAGGACCCGGGTCTGGGCGATGCACGCCTGCCCGTTGACGATCAGCACCATCGGCAACAGGTCACGGGCGAACGTCGCGGCGTCCATGTCGTCGAGGACGACGGCAGCCGACTTGCCGCCGAGCTCCAGGGTGACCCGGGCGATCCGCGAGGCGCAGGAGGCCATGATGTCGCGGCCGGCCGCGGTGCTGCCGGTGAAGGCGATCTTGTCCACCTCGGGATGCGCGACCAGGGCCCGGCCCGCGTCGCGGCCACCGGGCACGAGGTTGACGACTCCGTCCGGCAGGCCGGCCTGCTGCAGCGCCTCGATGAGTGCGAACACCGTCAGCGGAGCGTCCGGCGAGGGCTTGACCACCACCGAGCAGCCGGCGATCAACGCCGGGGCAACCTTGAGCACCGGGCTGCTCAGCGGACCGTTCCAGGCCGTGATCGCGCCGACCACGCCGACCGGCTCGTCGACGACGGCGCTGCGGTTGGTGCCGTCGCTGCGGTACTCGACGGTCACCAGCTCCCGGCCGAGACCGGCGTAGTAGCGCAGGTGCCGGATCGGTCCGGGGATGTGCGCCCGCTGCGAGAACCATTGCGGGCAGCCGAGTTCGGTGGTGATCAGCTCGACCAGTTCGGGCGTGCGCGCCTCGAGCAGGTCGGCGGCCCGGGCCACCACCTCGGCGCGCTGGGCCGGCGTCCGACCGCTCCAGACGCCGGAGTCGAAGGAGCGCCGGGCCGCGGCGACCGCGGCGTCGATGTCGCCGGACGTGCCCTCCGGCACCTGGCCGATCCGCTCACCGGTCGCCGGTGAGAGCACCGGGATGACGCCGCCCTCGACCGGTTCCACCCAGGCGCCGTCGATGTGGTGCGCCGGGCGTACCGCGAGAGCCGGCGGCGGGGTGCGGCTCATGCCGGCGCCGCCGCGCCGGCCGAGGTCCCTGCGGCCAGCGCCTCGTCGAGCACCAGCACGCTGCGCGCGACGCCGCCGTCGTGCAGCCCCTCGAGCGCGGCGCCCAGCGAGTCGAGCGGCAGCCGGTTCGAGATCAGGCGGTCGAGTTCCAGCCGTCCGTCCAGGTACATCTGGGCCAGGACCGGGATCTCCAGCCGGAACCGGTTCGAGCCCATCGTGCAGCCCTGCACCGTGCGGTCCC
>DAIOVT010000138.1:0-9085 GCA_036758885.1 Kineosporiaceae bacterium | reverse complement strand
AGGAGTAGCGCCGTCCCGTCCAGGCGTCCCCGACGATGTGGTACCCGCGTTCCTCCCAGAAGCCGCGGCGCGGCGTGAGTAGGTACTCCCAGCCCCGGAACCACTTCACGCTCTTGTAGCCGTACAGGTGCGGGATCACCAGACGCACCGGTGCGCCGTGCTCGGGCGGCAGGTCGACGCCGTTGCGTCCGGTGGCCAGCAGGCTGGTCGGTGCGAGCAGGTCCTCGATGCGCACGTTGGCCGAGAACCCGTACTGGGCAACCGCGAGTGCCCCGATGCAGCCCTGCGGCGGGGGGAACCGCTCGACCAGGTCGGCGGTGCGGACGCCCTTCCAGATCAGGTCCTTCGTCGTCCATCGCGAGGCGCAGTGCAGGTCGGCGGTGACGCTCACCTGCTCCATCCCGGCGAGATCGGCCACATCGATCTGGTGGCCCGGATCGGCATGCGAACCCTGCGACGCGGCCGAGGACACGCTGAACGACATCGCCCACGATCCCTTCACCTGCGGGATCGGTCCGTAGTACGTCGGCCTCGAGTCGAGGCGCAGTTTCTGCCCTGGTGGCAGGCCTGTTCGCTCGTCCACGTTCACCGGGAATCGTCGTCGAAATGGGGTATGGCCGAGACGATACCCGCGCTGCGACACGGCTCCGGACACCGTGACGGGGCCAAGGTCCCGGTATCCGCCCGGACGCCGGCCGGATCGTGACCGGCTGGACAATCGCCGAGCGATCTGTTCTGCTAACCCACGCCGAATACTCCGCGCTGACTAATCAGTCTCGAGCAATATCGCTGAGCAGTCCGCGAACACCCCTGCTCCGCTCCGGGAAGGCCTGGTGACCGCATGACGGGGACGACGCCCGAGCAGCGCCGTCCGCTGACCGCGCTGGCGCTCGCGGTGCTGGCCCTGCTCACCGAGCGGCCGATGCACCCCTACGAGATGGTCCAGCTGATGCGCTCCCGGCGCGACGACCGTCTGCTCAAGGTTCGGCTCGGCTCCGTCTACCACACCGTCGACCGGCTCTGCGGCGACGCCCTGGTGGCCGTGGTCGGCACCGACCGGGAGGGAAACCGCCCGGAGCGCACCACCTACTCGATCACCGCCGAAGGGCGATCCCGACTGGCCGCGCAGCTGATCGAGCTGCTCGCGGTTCCGGTGGCCGAGTACCCGATCTTCCCGCTGGCGCTGGCCGAGGCGAACTCGCTCCCGGTCCAGGACGTCAGCACGCAGCTGCAACGACGCATCGCTGCCCAGAAGGCCCACCACAAGCTGCTCCGCGACGGACTGGACTCGGCACGAGCCAGGGACGTCGCCCGCCGCCACGTGATCGAGGCCGAGTACGAACTGACGATGCTCCAGGCCGAGATCGACTGGCTGGAGTCGTTGGTCACCGAGTTGGACGACGGCACCCTGCCCTGGGCGGAAGCCGTTCTCGAGAGGACCCCTCAATGAGCGAGACCACCCGGGCGGCACACACGCCCGAGTTCACCGGCAACCCGTGGCCCGCGATGTGGGCGCTGGTGCTGGGCTTCTTCATGATCCTGGTCGACTCCACCATCGTCTCGGTGGCCACCGACGCGATCCTGGTCGGCCTGCACACCGACGTCAACGGCGTGGTCTGGGTGACCAGCGCCTACCTGCTGGCCTACGTCGTCCCGCTGCTGTTCACCGGACGCCTCGGCGACCAGGTCGGCCAGAAGCGGATGTACATGATCGGCATGGTGGTGTTCACCGCGGCGTCGGTCTGGTGCGGACTCTCGGCGTCCATCGGCTCTCTGGTCGCGGCCCGGGTGGTGCAGGGCCTCGGTGCGGCGATGATGACCCCGCAGACGATGGCGATGATCACCCGGATCTTCCCGCCGGCCAAGCGTGGCTCGGCGATGGCGGTCTGGGGCTCGGCGGCCGGCGTCGCCATGCTGGTCGGCCCGATCGCCGGTGGCCTGCTGGTGGACGGCTTCGGCTGGGAATGGATCTTCTTCGTCAATGTGCCGGTCGGCATCATCGGGTTGTTCCTGGCCTGGCGGCTGGTGCCCACGCTGAGCACACACCGGCACCGGATGGACGTGATCGGGACGCTGCTCAGCGCGGTCGGTCTGTTCCTGCTGGTGTTCGGCATCCAGGAGGGCCAGAAGTACGACTGGGGCACGATCACCGGACCGATCTCGGTCTGGTCGCTGATCATCGTCGGGCTGCTGATGCTGATCGCCTTCGTCTACTGGCAGGCCCGCAACCCGAACGAGCCGCTGCTCGACCTCTCGCTGTTCCGCGACCGCAACTTCTCGCTGTCGAACCTGGCCATCGCCGGGATGGGCTTCGCCGTCACGGGTATGGCGATCCCGGTGATGCTCTACGCGCAGAAGGGACTCGGCCTGTCGACCACCAGGTCGGCGCTGCTGATGCTGCCGATGGCCATCCTCTCGGTGGCGCTCGCCCGGCCGGCCGGAATGCTCACCGACAAGGTGCATCCGCGGCTGCTCACCTCCGCCGGGTTCCTGGTCACGATGATCAGCTTCGCCGGTCTGGCCTGGGCGATCCACGGCCAGGGCTCGGTGATCCAGCTGCTGATCATGTTCACCCTGCTCGGTCTGGGCAGCCCGTTCATCTGGGGTCCGCTCGCGGCCACCGCCAACCGCAACCTGCCGCCGCAGCGCGCGGGCGCCGGATCGGGCGTCTACAACACCACCCGCCAGGTCGGCGCGGTGCTCGGCAGCGCGGCGGTCGGGGTGCTGATGCAGTCGCGTCTCGAGCACTACTTCCCGCAGCTGGCCGGCGCCGGCGGGTCGCAGGCCCTGGCCGGAGCCCACGGCGCCCTGCCGGCCGCCCTGCAGGAGGGTTTCGCCAAGGCGCTCGGTGACTCGGTCGCACTGCCCGCGGCGGTGCTGGCGATCAGCCTGATCGCGGTGCTGCTGTTCGAGCGTCCGGCGATGATGCGGCGTGCCCCGCACGCCCACGTCGCCGCCCGCGCCGGAGCCCACTGATCGCCGTCCTCACCCCAGGGGTGCCCCACCGGGCGTGATCATGCAGAACTGCACGCCCCACCCGGGCGTGATCATGCAGAACCGCGCGGCGTCCAGGTGGCCGGGTCGATGCGTCCGGAGTAGAGGGGCAGTTCGAGCGGGGGCTCGCCCTCGCGGAACTGCTGCCAGGGACGGTTCAGCGCCGCGGTGCCGAACTGCCGGACGACGTCCACACGTTCGAGATCGAGCACGTCGGTGAGCACGGCCGGCATCGCGTCGAGGGTCTCCAGCCTGACCATGCCCTCGGGATCGACCACGACGCTGCGACCGGTGCCGATCGGGCCGGCGGAGTTGATGCTCAGCACGTACACCTGGTTGACGATCGCCGTCGCCCGGGCGATCACCACCTCCTGCTGCCGGTCCGACGTCGTGGTGTGCACGAGGTTGAGGATCGCCTCGGCGCCCATCCAGGCCAGGTGCCGGGCCAGTTCGGGGAACCAGGCATCGTAGCAGATGGACAGCCCGAGGCGCCCGACGCCGGGCAGGTTGGCGACCACGAACCGGTCGCCCGCGTCGTAGGGCTCGTACGGCCGCCACGGGAACATCTTGCGGTAGTGGGCGACCAGTTCCCCCTGCGGCGAGAAGACCACCGCGGTGTTGAAGACCTGACCGTCCGGGCCGCGCTCGAGAACGGTGCCCGGCACCAGCCAGACGCCCAGTTCGCCGGCCGCCGCGGCGAGCGCCTGGTTGCGGGGGCCGTCCAGCGGTTCGGCGACCTCGTGCATCGTGGCTCGCCCCACGTAGGCCTCGAGATGCAGTTCCGGATAGGCGAGCAGCTGGGTCTGCGGAAACCGGCGCATGGTGCGCCGCATCTCCTCGAGGAAGGCGTCCAGCGGTTCGTCGGACCCACGGGCCGGCGCCTGGACCAGGGCGATGGGAAGCGGTCGGGACATGGACCGTATGCCATCACACCCCGGCCACGCGGGCACTACCCGGGGCAGGACATGATGGCCCGATGAGCGCAGCCGAGTCGTTCTCGATCTTCCGTTCCGCCACCGACAGTTTTGTCGATCTCGTCGGCCGCATCGATCCCGCGGCGCTGACCGGGCCGGGTCTGGGGGAGTGGGACCTGCGTGCGCTGATCGGGCACACCTCGCGGTCGCTGATCACCGTGGTCAGTTATGCGGAGCAACCCGCCGGCGAGATCGCGGCCGCCAGGGCGAGCGACTACTACCGCTTGATCGCCGAGGCCTTCACCGATTCCGGGGCCGTCGCCGAGCGCGGCCGGCAGGCCGGTGAGGCCCTCGGTACCGATCCCGTCGCCACCGTCATCGATCTCGCCGGACAGGCTCGGGCGACGCTGGCCCGGCACGATCCCGGCTATCTGCTGACCACACTCGTCGGCGGCATGCCGCTGGGAGAGTACCTGCGCACCCGGATCTTCGAGCTGGTCGTGCACGGCCTGGACATCTCCCGGGCCACCGGTCTCGAGATCGAGCTGCCGCCCGCGGCCCTGGGCGATGCGGTGGGATTGGCGGCCGAGACCGCCGCTGTACTGGGCCACGGCCGGACGGCGCTGCTCGCGCTCACCGGGCGGGAACCGCTGCCGCCGGGTTTCTCGGTCGTCTGAACATCCCTGGGCATGCAGTTGTGCATGATCACCGTTCTGTGTGATCACGGTTCTGCATGATCACGGTGGGGAGTGCGTGCAGTTCTGCATGATCACGGCGGGGTGGTCATGTGGGCATGAATCACGGTGGGGGTGGTCAGGTGCGGGAGGTGACGCCGCGGGTCCAGCTGTCGTGAAGTCGTTGGTACACAGCGCATCTGGTGAGCAGTTCGGCGTGCGGGCCGATGTCGACCACCCGGCCGGCGTCGACCACGACGACCAGGTCGGCCGACTCGGCGGTGCTCAACCGGTGCGCGATGGCGACGTAGGTGCGGCCGGCGGTGGCGCCGTCCAAGGCCCTTTGCAGACGTACCTCGGTGGCCGGGTCGACCGCCGAGGTGGCCTCGTCGAGCACCAGCAGATCGGGGTCGGCGAGATAGGCCCGGGCCAGTGCGACCAGTTGGCGTTCGCCGGCCGAGAGCGCTTCGCCGCGCTGACCGGCCTCGGTGGACAGGCCGTGCGGCAGTCCGGCCACCCAGTCCGACAGACCCAGTTCGGTCATCGCCAGGTCGAGGTCGGCGTCGGTGGCCTCGGGGCGGGCCCAGCGCAGGTTGGCCGCGATGGTGTCGTCCAGCAGGAACCCCTCCTGCGGAACCAGGACCACCCGATCGCGCAGCGACGAGAAGGCGATCCGGCGCAGGTCGACGTCGTCCAGCAGCACCCGGCCGGTGGTCGGGTCCATCAGCCGGGTGAGCAGCTTGGCCAGGGTGGTCTTGCCCGATCCGGTCTCGCCGACCACCGCGATCCGTTGCTGGGGAACGAGTTCCAGGTTCACGCCGGAGAGCGCCTGCGGTGCGTCGTCCGGGGTGCCCGGGTAGCGGTAGCCGACCCCGTCGAAGCGGACGGCGATCGGGCCGCGGGGCAGTTGCCGCCCGTCGGGCGGGTCGGCGACGTCGGGCGGGGTGTCCAGCACGTCGAGAACACGCCGCCAGCCGGCGGCCGCGTTCTGCAGTTCGTTCAGCACCTCGGTGCCCATCTGCACCGGGGCGGTGAACAGCTGGACCAGGAACAGGAACGCGGCCAGCCGGCCCAGGGTCAGGTCGCCGTCGACGCCGAACCAGGTACCCACGCCGACCACGGCGGCGACGGTCAGACCGGAGACCAGCACGCCTCCGGTGAAGCTGCCGGCGACCAGCAACTGGGCCCGGGTCGCGGCGCTGCGATGGGCCGCGATCGCCTCGTCGATGCGGCGCTGGGTGCGGGTCTCGATCGCGTAGGCGCGGATGGTGTCGGCGCCGACGACCGACTCCGAGACCGCGGCCAGGGTGTTGCCGACCCGCTCGCGAACGGTCATGTAGGCCCGGGCCACGATCCGTTGCAGCCGGGGCAGCATCAGGAACAGCGGCAGGAAGCACGCCCACACCAGAAGCATGAGTTGCCATGAGTACCAGGCCATCACGGCGGTGGCGATCAGCACCTGGCCGGCGGAGAGCACCAGCAGCAGCCCGCCGAACTGGATGAACGTCGAGATCGTGTCGACGTCGGTGGTGACCCGGGCGACCAGGGTTCCGCGGCGCTGACTGTTCTGGGTGAGCACCGACAGGTCGTGCACCCGGCGGAAGGCCGCGACGCGCAGCGTGGCCAGACCCGCCTCGGTGGCCCGGAACACCCGCACGTTCGCCAGGTACGCGCACACCCCCGAGACCAGGACGGCGCCCGCGGCGACCACGGCGGTGCCGGCGACGACGCCGAGGTGGGACGCACCGCCCTGGGCGAAGCCCCGGTCCAGGGTCTGCTGCACGGTGACCGGCACGATCACCCGGCCGATGGTGGAGATCAGGGACAGGGCCAGGGTGATCCAGATGCCCCGGGTGATCTCGGGGGAGACGGCGAGACCGCGGCGCAGTGTGCGCCAGGCAGACCCCTTGCCGGGCAACGTGTTCGGCGACTGGTCCAGGGTACTCATCAGGCCCGCTCCTCGTCGTCCGCCGCGAGCCGTTCACGATCGGCGGCGTCCCGCTCGTAGGCGGTGACCAGGGCGTGGTACCCGGGGGTGGAGGCCATCAGTTCGGCATGCCGGCCGCGACCGGCGATGCGGCCGTTCTCGACGTAGACCACTTCGTCGGCGAGCGCGATCGTCGCCATGCGGTACGCGATCACGACCACGGTGACGTCGCTCGGGCCGGCGCCGGCGGACTGCTTCAGGCCGGAGAGGATCTGCGCCTCGACCCGGGGGTCGACGGCGGAGGTGGCGTCGTCCATGATCAGCAGTCGAGGACGGCGAATCAGCGCGCGGGCCAACGCGATTCGCTGACGCTGCCCCCCGCTCAGACTGGTGCCGCGTTCGCCGAGCCGGGTGTCCAGCCCCTGCGGCAGCGCCTTGACGGTGCCGGCCACGGCGGCCGCCTCGAGCGCCTGCCACACCGCGTTGTCGTCCATCGCCCAAGCGCCCGCCCGTCCGGTCGGTGCCGGTTCGCTCCGGGCGCCGAGGGTGACGTTGTCGCGCACCGTGTCCTCGAAGATGAACGCCGACTGCGACACCCAGGCGGCGGCGTCGGCGACCGCGCCGTGACCCAGTTCGCGCAGGTCGGTGCCGTCCAGGAGGACGTTGCCCCGGTCGGGGTCGACCAGGCGCACCAGAAGGGTTGCCAGAGTGGACTTTCCGGAACCGGTGGGGCCGACCACGGCGACCGTGCTGCCGGGGCGCAGATCCAGGTCGACCTCGTGCAGCACGGTGGTGTGTTCCTCGGTGCCGTCGGCGGTCAGCACCGGGTAGCCGTGGCTGATCCGCCGGGCACTCACCTCTGCGGCCGCGGTCGTCGCGGGCAGCGTGAGATCGCCGTGCTGCATCGACCCGGTCGCCTTGAGCACGCCCGCGGCCCGGCGCCAGCCGACGACGGTGCGGGGCAGTTCGCCGAGCACCCATCCCAGCGAGCGCACCGGGAACGAGACCAGGGCCAGGATGTAGGCGATCTGCACGACGTCGGCGGTGTTCGCCTGTCCGGCGTCCACCCGGTAGGCGCCGACCACCAGCACGGCCAGGGTGCCGATCGTGGGCAGCGCCTCGATCAACGGGTCGAACACGCTGCGGGTGCGTCCGGCGGCGACGTTGGCGTCGCGCAGGGCGCCGGCGGCCGCCGCGAACCGCTGGGTCTCGGCGCCCTCCCGGCCGAGCGCCTTGACCGTGAGCGCGCCGTCGAAACTCTCGTGCGCCACGGCGGAGACCTCGCCGCGCAGCTCCTGCGAACGCATCACCCGCGGTGACATGTAGCGCTGGTAGACGGTGTTGGCGACCAGCAGCGCGGGCAGCACGGCGAGACCGAACAGGGCCAGAACCGGATCGGCGGCGACCATCGCGACGGCGGCGACGATCAGCATCACGAAGACCCCGAGCGACATCGGCAGCGGGGCGAAGACCTGCCAGGTCGCCTCGACGTCGGCGTTGGCGATCGAGAGGAGTTCACCGGCCGGGTGGCGCCGGTGCCAGTTGAGCGGCAGCCGCAGGTACTGGCGGGTGATCGCCCTGCGGTACCGGGCCTGCAGCCGGAAGATCATGATTCCGGCGGCGGCACGGCGCACCACGACCCCGATCGCGGTGATCGTCGCGGCCGCGGCCAGCACCCCGGCGGCCGCCGCGATCTGGCGCCCCTCGATGCTGCCCGCCGAGAACGCCGGGGCCAGCACCCGGTCGGTGACCCGGCCCAGCAGCCAGCCGCTGCCGGCGGTGCTGGCGCCGTAGACGGTGCTGCCGACGACCGAGACGGCGAAGATGCCCGGTTCGTCGCGAATCCCCCGCCAGACCACTGCCGAACCCGATCGGACGACACGGCGTCCGCTCATCCGGTCGGGGTCCGGCCACACCGGCCGGGTCGGGGTTCGGCTGTCGGTGCTGGCACTGGTCACGATGTCCGAGCCTCTCACGCACCCCCGACAGGACCCCCTGACAGTCGTCCAGAAGGGCTTTCATCAGGCAGGCTTTACAGTTTCTTGCTGCCGGATTTAGCCTGCCGTCCGTCCGGATGTCCCGTTGGCCGTCTCTCGGTGGATCCGCCGGGGTTCGGCCCGTAGCCGATGAGGCAGCGGTCCGGTCAGCCCTCTACGAGTGTCTTCGCAGTGGGCCGGGTTCTCGCGTTCCAAACACTCGCGGTTGGTAAGAGATTTTGCGTTTGCTCTCACTGATCACGTGGTCAGGAAGACGATGGGCGTGTTCTTGGAGGGGGTTGCGATGTATCTGCACAATTCGTTCGGGCGAGCCGCTCGCCTGCGCAGGCTGTTCCGGCACGCGGACGGCCGCTTGCTGATCGTGCCGATGGACCATTCGGTCACCGACGGGTCGATGGGCGGAGGCGTCCGATTGCGGCGCACCGTGGGTGATCTCGCCCGCGCGGGTGTCGACGGCGTGATCCTGCACAAGGGTGCGCTGCGTCATGTCGACGCCGAATCGTTCGCCAACATGTCACTGATCATTCATCTGAACGCCAGTACGGTTCAGGCGCCGGATCCGGACGCGAAGTTCATGGT
>DAIOVT010000137.1:0-9096 GCA_036758885.1 Kineosporiaceae bacterium | reverse complement strand
GCCGACCGGAGTGATGCGGGTGACCCTGGTGCCCAGCGGCGTCGGCACCACGATGACCGTGACCACGACCTACAAGAGCCGCGAGGACCTCGAGGCCGTGCTGAAAATGGGTATGGCAGAAGGGATCTCGGCGGCGATGGGGCAGATCCCGGCAGTGCTTGCCGAGGCCTGAGCCTTTCGGCGGCAGCCCTAACGGTGCCGGCCGTCGCGCAGCATCTCGACCGCCTTGGCCACGCGGTCGAGCCGGGTCTGTTCGCGCTTGGCCTCGGTGATCCAGCGGACGTACTCCTTGCGGTGCGAGTACGGGAGCCGCTCGTAGGTAGCCGACGCGGCGGCGTCCCCGGCGAGTGCCGCGGCCAGGTCGGCAGGCAGCTCGACCTCGCGCGGGGTGAGGTCGGCGGCGATCTCGACGTCCAGCGTCGAGCCGATCTCGACCTCACCCTCGGCGCGGGCGGCCTTGCTCAGCCCGATCAGGTTCTCCTCGCCCATGCGGGCCAGCCGCAGTCTCAGCGTGTGCCCGTTGAGCCGCACCGTGACCGGGAAGGTCTTCCGGCCCGCGCCGATCGCGGCAACCTGGTCGTCGGTGAGCACGAACGCGCCGGCCGGCCCGCGCGGGTGCAGGGTCGCGGTCAGGTGCAGAACCTCAGACATGGCTCTCAGCCTAGGGTCAGAGCGGCCGGGAGGGACGGGTCAGTTGAGCTTGGCGGCGGCCCGGACCACCCGCGGGTTCAGGTCCGGGGCCCCCTCGGCGATGTGCGCGAGCAGTTGGGCCCGCATCCGTGGGTCCCAGAACGAGTTCAGGTGCGCGGCGATCTGATCGGCGGCGTCGTCGTCGTCCAGATGCGCCATGTGCAGCGCGATGTCGTTCGCCATGCGCACCTGATCGGCGACGCTCACCGGCGGGCCCGGCTGCCGACGACGCCGCCGACCGGGGTGCCCATCGACGAGCCGGGCAGCACCGAGACGTCCCGGCGGGACTGCGCGCCCGCCGCCGAGTCGACGCTCGAATCGGTACTGTCGTGCAGGCCCAGCCGGTTGGCCGGCTCCACCTGCACGGCAGTGACCTTGTACTCGGGGCAGTTGGTCGCCCAGTCCGAGTGCTCGGTGGTGACCACGTTCGCGCCGGTCACCGGGTGGTGGAAGGTCGTGTAGACCACCCCGATCGGCATCCGGTCGGCGATCTTGGCGTGCAGGGTGATGTCACCGACCCGCGAGGCCAGACGCACCATGTCGCCGTCCTTGATCCCGCGCACCTGGGCGTCGTGCGGGTGGATCTCGAGCACGTCCTCGGGGTGCCAGGCCACGTTGCCGGTACGCCGGGTCTGCGACCCGACGTTGTACTGGGACAGGATGCGTCCGGTGGTCAGGATCAGCGGGAACTTGCGGGTGGAGCGTTCCTTGGTCGGCACGTACGGGGTCGGGATCAGGTGCCCCTTGCCACGCACGAACTCACCGATGTGCATCACCGGGGTACCGAGCGGGGCCGCGGCGTTGCAGGGCCACTGCACCGACCCGACCCGGTCGAGAAGCTCGAAGGAGACCCCGGCGAAGGTCGGTGTGGTGATCGCGACCTCGTCCATGATCTGCGCGGAGTCCTCGTAGCGCATCGGGTAGCCCATCGCCTGGGCGAGGTCGCAGACGACCTCCCACTCGTGCTTCACCTTGCCGGTGGAGTCGGCGTTGCGCGGCGTCATCACCGGACGCACCCGGTTGATCCGGCGTTCGGCGTTGGTGAAGGTGCCGTCCTTCTCCAGGAACGAGGTGCCCGGCAGGAAGACGTGGGCGTACTTGGAGGTCTCGTTGAGGAACAGGTCCTGCACGATGACCAGATCCATCGCGGTGAACGCCGCGACCACGTGATGGGTGTTCGGGTCGGACTGGGCCATGTCTTCGCCCTGCACGAAGATCGCCCGGAAGGTGCCGTCCAGCGCGGAGTCGAACATGTTCGGTATGCGCAGCCCGGGCTCATCGAGAATCGTTGCGCCCCAGAGGGTCTCGAACGTCTCACGCACCGTGTCGTCGCTGACGTGCCGGTAGCCGGGAAGCTCGTGCGGGAACGATCCCATGTCGCAGGAGCCCTGCACGTTGTTCTGCCCGCGCAGCGGGTTGACCCCGACGCCCTCGCGGCCGATGTTTCCGGTGGCCATCGCCAGGTTGGCCATGCCCATCACCATCGTCGAGCCCTGGCTGTGCTCGGTGACGCCGAGGCCGTAGTAGATGGCCGAGTTCGGGCCGGCCGCGTAAAGCCTTGCCGCAGCGCGGATGTCGGCCGCCGGCACACCGGCGAGCTCCTCGATCGCCTCGGGCGAGTTCTCGGCCCGGCTGATGAACTCGACCCATTCGGCGCCACCCTCGCAGCGCTCGGCGACGAACTCGTCGTCCATCAGTCCTTCGGTGACCACCACGTGCGCAAGGGCGTTGACCACGGCGACGTTGGTGCCCGGCTGCAGCCGCAGATGGTGCTGGGCCCGGATGTGCGGCGACTTGACCAGGTCGATGCGACGCGGGTCGAGCACGATCAGCTTGGCGCCCTGACGAAGCCGGCGCTTCATGCGCGAGGCGAACACCGGGTGCGCGTCGGTCGGGTTGGCGCCGATCACCATGATCACGTCGGCCTGGGCGACCGACTTGAAGTCCTGCGTGCCGGCCGAGGTGCCGAAGGTCTGCTTCAGCCCGTAACCGGTCGGCGAGTGGCAGACCCGCGCGCAGGTGTCGATGTTGTTGTTGCCGAACGCCGCCCGCACCATCTTCTGCACGGCGTAGACCTCTTCGTTGGTGCATCGCGAGGAGGTGATGCCGCCGATCGCGCCGACCCCGTACTCGGCCTGGATCGCCCGGAGCTTGGTGGCCGCGTAGGTGATCGCCTCGTCCCAGGTGACCTCGCGCCACGGGTCGCTGATCGACTCCCGCAGCATCGGCGTGGTGATCCGCTCCTTGTGGGTCGCGTAGCCCCAGGCGAAGCGTCCCTTGACGCAGGAGTGGCCCTCGTTGGCGCCGCCGTCGGAGTCGGGCACCATGCGGATCACGGTGTCGCCCTGCAGCTCGGCGGTGAACGAGCAGCCCACGCCGCAGTAGGCGCAGGTGGTCTTCACCGACCGGGTCGGCATGCCGAGGTCGAAGACCGACTTCTCCTGCAGCGCCGTCGTCGGGCAGGCCTGCACGCAGGCCCCGCAGGAGACGCAGTCGGAATCGAGGAAGCCGTGCCCCTCGCTCGCGGTGACGATCGAGCCGAGGCCGCGCCCGGACATGGTCAGCGCCAGCGTGCCCTGGATCTCGTCGCAGGCGCGCACGCACCGCGAACAGGCGATGCAGGCGGCGTCGTCGAAGCGGAAGTACGGGTTGGACTCGTCGACCAGCGTCTGCCGGGTCGGCCGGGGCGTGGACGCCGCCGGGTAACGCACCTCATGCACGTCGAGCTGGTCGGCCAGCCGGTGCAGCTCGCAGTCGCCGCCACCGGGCCGGTCGGCGCAGTCGCTCGGGTGTTCGGAGAGGTAGAGCTCGAGCACGCCTCGGCGGAGGCGCTGCACCTTCTCGCTGGTCGTGCTGACGGTCATGCCGTCGCGGCACGGGGTGGTGCACGAGGCCGGGGTGCCCCTGGCCCCCTCGACCTCGACCAGACACATGCGGCAGGAGCCGTAGGCGTCCAGCGAGTCGGTGGCGCACAACTTGGGGATGCCGACGCCGGCCAGCTCCGCGGCGCGCATCACCGAGGTACCGGTGGGCACCTGGATGCTCACCCCGTCGATGCTGACGGTGGCATCGGCCGGCCCCGGCACGGCCGGGGTGCCGAGATCATGACGGCGCAGGGCGTCGGCCCCGGGGTCACGGTCGGGCTGTGCCGAGGGGCGCGCAGGCGTGTCGATGCTCACTCCCCCATGCTGCCTGGCCGTTCGGCTCTTGACCACAGCACAGGCGGGATCCGCGGCCCCGGCCGGCGCCGAAGCGTCCGGAGGGGCGTCCGGGAGGAGCGTCTCAAGACGAGACAGATCCCACCGGCCACCCCCGGTTGGCAAGCCTTACCTAAGCGCTACCGTGTGCGCGTGGCCAAGAAGCCGAAGAAGAAGTGCTGCGTCAGCAAGAAGCGATGCAGCCGCTGCCCCATTCTCATGCTGAAGCAGGGCACGCTGCCGAAGGGCTACACGGTCAAGCACCGCAAGCTGGTGAAGGTCTCGAAGGCCGCCTGAGGTTGAACGCCTCCGACCTCACTCTTCCCGGCGGTACCTGGACCCTCGGCGACCAGCCGGTCACCCGGTTCGGCTACGGCGCCATGCAGCTGGCCGGCGCCGCTGGGCACCGGGCCGGGCTCGATCACCGAGGCCTTCGGCACCCTGGCCGATCTGCAGCGCGAGGGGCTGATCCGGCATCTCGGGGTCAGCAACGTCACCGCCGAGCAGGTCGCCGAGGCGAGCGCGATCGCCCCGGTGGTCTGCGTGCAGAACATGTACAACCTCGCCCACCGGCACGACGACGACCTGATCGACCGGCTCGCCGTCGACGGGATCGCCTACGTGCCCTTCTTCCCGCTCGGCGGGTTCTCGCCGTTGCAGTCGCAGGCGCTCTCCGCCGTCGCCACGCGTCTGGGGACGACCCCGATGTCGGTGGCGCTGGCCTGGCTGCTGCAGCGTTCGCCGAACGTGCTGCTCATCGCCGGGACGTCGAAGGCGGCCCATCTGCGCGAGAACATCGCCGGTGCCGGGCTCGTTCTCTCGCCGGACGACGTCGCCGAACTGAACGGCATCGGCGGCTGACCCCCTCGGGCCCGACTGCCTAACGTGGAGCGATGACCACCCCCTTCGCGTTCGCCACCGCCGGTCAGATCGTGTTCGGCGCCGGGCAGAGCCGGCGCCTGGGCGAGCTGATCGCCGACTGGGGCACGCGCGTCTTCGTCTGCACGGGTTCGCGGCCGGATCGGCACCGCTCGATGCTGGACGCCCTGACGATGCCCACGGTCTCGTTCGCGGTCAGCGGCGAACCCACCATCGATCTGGCCCGGACGGCGACCGCAGCGGCTCGCGAGGCCGGTGCCGACGTCGTGGTGGCGATCGGTGGCGGCAGCGTGATCGACCTGGGCAAGGCGGTCGCGATGCTGCTGGGCAACGGCGGCGATCCGCTCGACTACCTGGAAGTGATCGGGGCGGGCCGGGCCGTGACCGCACCGTCGGTACCGTTCGCCGCGGCGCCGACCACGGCCGGCACCGGTGCCGAGGTGACCGCGAACGCGGTGCTCTCCTCACCCGAGCACGGGCTGAAGGCGAGTCTGCGAGCCCGCACCATGCTGCCCGCCCTGGCCCTGGTCGACCCGACACTCACCCTCGACTGCCCGTCGGCGTTGACCGCCGGGAGCGGGCTGGACGCGCTCACCCAATGCCTGGAGCCGTTGGTGTCGCGCAACGCCAACCCGATCACCGACTCCCTAGCGCTGCAGGGCCTGCAGCGGGCCGCGGTGGGTCTGCGGGCCGCTTGCGCGGACGGCGCGGACCTGGCCGCACGCACCGAGATGTCGTTGTGCAGCCTGCTCGGCGGCATGGCCCTGGCCAACGCCAAACTCGGTGTGGTGCATGGTTTTGCGTCCGCGATCGGCGCACTGGTGAATGCTCCGCACGGCGCCGTCTGCGCGGCCCTGCTGGCCCCGGCGAGCCGGGCCAACGTGGCGGCACTGCTCGAACGCGACCCGGGCAACCCGGCACTCGACGGCTACCGTCGCGCTGCCGTCACACTCACCGGCCGGGCCTCGGCCAGCGCCGAAGACGGCATCGACTGGATCGCCGAAACCGTTGACATGGTGGGCATCTCGCCGCTGAGCGGGCTGGGTGTTGCGGCCTCGCTGCACGACGACATCGTGGCCAGAACCCTGCGAGCCAGCAGCACCAAGGGGAATCCGATCGAGCTGACCGCCGCCGAACTGCACGCCGTCCTGGCCGACGCGGGCTGACCCACGGCCCCGGTCGGGACGGCCGGCCGAGGCCCTCGGTCGTCGGCCGGCACAGAGCACGAATTGCCACAAGCAATTCACACAAACATCTGCGCGCAATGAACGATTGATCGGTTCTGGCGCTATCGAAGAGCTTTGATGCCATCCAAGGAGAACAAGGATTGGACACAGGAAAGCATGGCTCATCGAGCCAGCATGCCGGTAATTCTTCTCCGACCCATACCATCGAGTGATTCAGACACCCCGAGCAAGTGATATCAGCTGTGCCAGAACGACTTTGAGACAAATGTCGACGCATGAGAACGCGATACGTCATCAAGCCCGGCCAGCTCGTACCCAATCACCAGACACGCGAGCACAAGTAGAATCAGAGCACGGGTTGCGATCACCGCACGAACAGTGCTTCTCTTGAATTACAGCAAGCTTGGTCCAGACACGGTGCCAAACCTTCCACAAAGGATTGGGCACACACGTGACTCTTGCCTATCGGTCCATTGAGCACTCGACAGTCAATCAGCACCCCTCGACCGTTTCGGACGGCGAGGTCGAGAAGCTTCTGCTCGAGGCACACGGCGCATCGCCCCCGGTGCGGCAGGAGCTGCTGAGCAAGGTGATCGTGCTCAATCTCGGCCTGGCCGGCCGGGTGGCCCGGCAGTTCGCCGGGCGCGGTCTGGAGCTCGACGACCTGACCCAGGTTGCCCGGCTCGCGCTGTGCAAGGCGGCCGACGGCTACCTTCCCGCGCGGGGTCGATCCTTCGTCGCCTATGCCCTGCCGACCATGCGCGGCGAGGTCAAGCGGCACTTCCGGGACACCGCCTGGACGGTCCGCCCACCGCGGCGCCTTCAGGAACTGCGTCCCCAAATCGCCTCTGCGGCTGAGGTTTTGACTGGAAACCAGAACCGAGCCCCAACGGTGGCCGAGGTCGCCCGAGCCCTGGACGTCGAGCCCGGTGAGGTGATCGAGGCGCGACTGAGTGGGGGCGGCTACCGCGCCGTGAGCCTGGACGACCTGGACCGGATCGACGCCACCGCTGACCGATACGACGTCGGCTACGCCACGCTCGACGACCGGCTCGGGCTGCGGAGGGCACTCGTCGTGCTCACCGAACGGGAGCTGCTCATTCTGCGGCTGCGGTTCATCCACGAACACAGCCAGGCCGAGATCGGCATCGAACTCGGGGTGAGCCAGATGCAGATCTCCCGGCTGCTGGCCGGGATCCTCGCCCGGCTGCGGGAACTACTGGCCGATGACGCGGCCTAGTGGCAGCGATCCGGCGGGCGCAGGGTCCGTGCAGCCAAGGCAGGCCATACGGCCACGTCCGGGTGTACCTTTCAACGACCAGATGTCGGCTGATCAACTCGCGTTGACCGCTCATCGCCATGACATCGGTGCCACTCGGTCACTTGACGAGGGAGGCCAGCATGTCGGGCTCATCGTCGTCCCGGAGTCGCTCCCCCCATGGCCCCCGGCCGTTCGAGACCGACCTGGCGGCGGAGTTCGCCGCCTTGGCGCGGACCCTGCAGGCCCAGCCCACCCTGAACCGCACCCTGGAAACGGTCTGCGTCCTGGCCGTCGGCATCACCAGCGCCCAGGAGGCGGCGATCACCGTGGTGCGCAACGACCGGTTCACCACCGTGGCATCGACCGGCGACCTGCCCGTGACGGTCGACCAGATTCAGTACAAGACCCACGAAGGGCCCTGCGTGCAGAGCCTCGTCGACGCCGAGGTCTTCGTCACGGCCGATCTGGCGGGCGATCCGCGTTGGCCACGGTTCGCCGCCCGGGCCAGTGCCGAGACGGGGGTCCGCAGCATGATGTCGCACCGGCTGTCGGTCAAGGAGGGGACGATCGGTGCGCTCAACACCTACAGCACCGAACCCGGTGCCTTCACCGAGCAGGACGTCGCGCACATGCGACTGTTCGCCGCCCACGCGTCGGTGGCCCTGCACAGCTCGGAGGCCGAGGAGAAGGTCGATCAGCTCCAACATGCGCTGACCTCGAACCGCCGGATCGGAACCGCCATCGGCATCTTGATGTCAACTCGCGGCCTCACCGAGGAGGACGCGTTCCACGCCCTGCGCCGGGCCAGCATGGACACGAACCTGAAGCTGACGGACGTCGCGGAACAGGTGCTCTACACCGGCAGTCTCGAGAGCGACTGAACCACCGGCCTCGGCCCGCTGCCGGGGAGCGTCCATGACCGGTGCGCAGGCGTTGGTCGTGGGCTGGATCGTGCTGGCGGTACTGCTTGCCGGGCTCGGACACTTCCTGCGGCGGCCACGATGAAACGGGTGGTGCCGGCCGTCGTCCTCGTTCTGCTCGGGGTGTGGATCTCACGATTCGTGCCCCAGACGCCCCACCCGAACGGTTACGCCGAACGCACCCGACTCGCGATCGAGCAGACCCTGGGTGAGGTCGCCACGGCCGGCCTTGTGCTGCGGAACCTGCAGGACGAGACGCTGCCATGGGCGTACGCGAGCGTGACCCTGCGTTCGTCGTCGGCCTCGCTCGCGACGACCGCCGGTTCCTACGCGGAAGTGTTCCCGCCGTCCGGGTCCGAGGATCCGGCCACGCGGACGCGCGCGCTGATCGGCCAGGCCGAGGACGCCGTGACCGCGACCCGGCTCGTCGTGTCTCGGCAGGATCGCGGCCGTCTCCCGGCGATGATGACCGAACTGCACGACCTCACCGGCCGGCTGCAGACGCTCGACGACGAACTCGAGCCGGCGGGGTAGGCCGGCCGTGAAGAAGGTCTTCGCTGTCGCGCTCGGCATTCTCACCGCCATCGGCGGATTCGTCGACATCGGAGACCTGATCACCAACGCGCAGGTGGGCGCCCGCTTCGGGATGTCCCTGGCCGCTGCCACCGTGATCGGCGTTGTGGGCATCTGCGTCTTCGCCGAGATGTCTGGACGGGTGGCAGCGGTCAGTGGCCGGGCCGTCTTCGACCTGGTCCGCGAACGACTCGGGGCCCGCGCGGGACTGGCCAACCTGATCGCCTCGATGGGCGTCACCCTGCTCACCTACATCGCCGAGATCGGAGGCGTCGCGCTCTCCCTGGAGCTGGTCAGCAGCGTGCAGCACCTGTTGTGGATCCCGTTCACGGCGGCAGCGGTGTGGCTGGTGCTGTGGCGGGTGAAGTTCGCCGTGCTGGAGAACGCCT
>DAIOVT010000136.1:0-9128 GCA_036758885.1 Kineosporiaceae bacterium | reverse complement strand
CCGGGTGCCGTGCCTGTCGAAGGTGGCGCCGAACCACCCGCTCTTCCACATGGAGGACGTGCACCGGGCCGGTGGCATCCCGGCGCTGCTCGGCGAGCTCGACCGGTGCGGGCTGCTCGACCACTCGGTGACCAGCGTGCACACTCCCACCCTGCGGGAATGGCTGGACACCTGGGACATCCGCGCGAAATCGCCTGCGCCGCAGGCGATCGAGCTGTTCCACGCCGCACCCGGCGGGGTCCGCACCACCAAGGCGTTCTCGACGTCCAACCGGTGGGAGTCACTCGACACCGACGCGGCGCAGGGCTGCATCCGCGACGTCGAGCACGCCTACACCGTCGAGGGTGGGCTCGCGGTGCTGCGCGGCAACCTCTCCGAGGACGGCGCGATCATCAAGACCGCCGGCATCGACCCCGACGTCTTCCACTTCGTCGGTACCGCGATCGTCTGCGAGTCCCAGGAGGACGCGGTCGACAAGATCCTCACCAAGCAGGTGCAGCCCGGGCACGTGGTCGTCGTCCGCTACGAGGGCCCGGCGGGCGGGCCGGGCATGCAGGAGATGCTCTACCCGACGTCCTTCATCAAGGGCCGCGGTCTGGGCAAGGTCTGCGCGCTGATCACCGACGGACGCTTCTCCGGCGGGTCCAGCGGCATCTCGGTAGGGCACGTCTCCCCCGAGGCCGCGGCCGGCGGCACCATCGGTCTGGTCGAGGACGGCGACGAGATCGAGATCGACGTCCTCACCCGGCTGATCCGGCTGAACGTGCCCGACGAGGTGCTCGCCGAACGCCGGGCGAAGATGGAGTCCTCGGAGAACCCGTGGCAGCCCGTCGCCCGGGACCGCTACGTCTCCCAGGCGCTGCAGGCCTACGCCGCGATGGCCACCTCGGCCGACCGGGGCGCCGTCCGCGATCTCTCCCGGATCCGCCGCACCTGACCCGATCCCCGACCCGGCGTGATCATGCAGAACTGCATGATCACCGAGGAGTTGCCATGGAGTCGCCGAGCGAACGACGTTGGATCTCCCGCACCGAACTGGTGCGACGTCTGGAGACCGCCGCCGCCGACCCGGGGCTCCGGGAGGACCTCGCAATGCTCGCGGGAGACACCACCGACGACCTCGGCGACATCCGTTGACCGACCCCGGCCCGCTCGACGCCGGCATCCCAGGAGCCGGCTGCCCATGACATGGTGATCGGGTGGAGTCCGAACTGAGGGTTGTCGACACAGACGTCGTGGTGATCGGCGGTGGCCCGGTCGGTGAGAACGTGGCCGCACGGGTGGTCCGTGGTGGCCGGAGCGCGGTGCTGGTGGAGAGCGAACGCTTCGGCGGGGAGTGCTCCTACTGGGCCTGCATGCCGAGCAAGGCGCTGCTGAGGCCCGGCCAGGCGCTGACCGCCGCTCGACGCGTTCCCGGTGCGGCACAGGCGGTTTCGGGTGAGCCCGGCAACGACCTCGATCTCGCCGCGGTGTTCGCCTGGCGTGACGGGATCACCGCGCACTGGCACGACGACGGGCAGTTCGAGTGGGTCGAGAGCGCCGGCATCATCCCGGCGCGTGGCACCGCCCGGCTGGCCGGAGAGCGGGTCGTCGAGGTGACCGCGGTGGACGGTCGTGTCACCCGCTGGCGGGCCCGCGTCGCGGTGGTGGTCTGCACCGGATCGGTGCCGGTGACCCCGAACCTGCCCGGTCTGGCCGAGGTGGCCGGCTGGGGCAGCCGGGAAGCCACCTCCGCCCATGACGTACCGCCACGACTGCTGGTGCTCGGCGGCGGGGTGGTGGGTTGCGAACTCGCCCAGGCCTACGCGAGCTTCGGCTCGAGGGTGACCCTGATCAGCCGCACCCCGCTGCTCGGCCGCATGGAACAGCGCGCCGGTGAACTCGTGGCCGCGGGGCTGCGCGAGGCCGGTGTCGAGGTGCTGATCGGCGCCGCACCGGTCAGCGCCGAACGCAGCGACGGCGTGCGGCTCACCCTCGACGACGGCCGGGTACTGACGGGCGAGGAGATCCTGGTCGCCACCGGACGCCGTCCGGCGACCGACGACCTCGGGCTGGCCTCGGTCGGCCTGGTGGACGGCGCCCCGCTGCGCATCGACGCCGCCGGACGGGTCGAGGGCGTGCCGGGCGGCTGGCTGTGGGCCGCGGGTGACGTCACCGGTGAGGCACCGCTGACCCACATGGGCAAGTACGCCGCCCGCGCGATCGGGGACGCCGTCGCCGCGCTGCCCGGCACCGGCTCGAGCAGCGCCACGAGTGCCGTCCCCGAGGACTGGTCCCCGACCGCGCTGACCGCGCTGCGCCGGGCGGTCACCCAGGTGGTGTTCACCGATCCCGAGGTGGCCTCGGTCGGCCCCACCGCCGAACAGGCCCGGGCGGCCGGCCATCAGGTACGCACCATCGATCTGGACATCGCCGTGGCCGGCACCTCGGTACATGCCACCGGCTACACCGGCTGGGCGCGGCTGGTCGTCGACGAGACGAACGACCTGGTGCTGGGCGCGACGTTCGTCGGGCAGGACGTCGCCGAGATGCTGCACTCGGCGACCGTCGCCGTGGTCGGTGAGGTACCGCTGCAGCGGCTCTGGCACGCCGTACCGGCCTACCCGACGATCAGTGAGGTCTGGCTGCGGCTGCTCGAGGCCGACGGCCTCTGAGCCGGCCGCCGGTTCGGCCGCGGGCGGGCGGAAACCATCACCCGATCGGGCTCAAGCAGGCGGGTCGGCGGGCCGATGACGAGTGCACGGCGCGGCCGAGATCGTCCGGGTTCGCCGTGTGTCATGCCTGACCGGGTACAGTGATCCCGTACAAACCTGTACCCGGATGCCCGGTCGGATGCCCGATCGGTTCCGACCCACCGCGGAGAAGGCCCGCCGGACCACGTGGTCCGGCGCGCGGCCCCCGCTCAAACCGAAGGCGACGTGTGTCGACAGATCAATTGAACACGGGCAGCGCGATCGACGGCGACCAGCAGATCGATGAGCAGATCGAAACCGATTCCGCGGCAACCGAATCCGAGTCCGCCGAATCCGAGTCCGCGCAGCACCAGCACCACCCCGATTTCGCCGAACTCGGCCTGCAGCCGGCCATCGTGTCGGCCCTCGCCGACGCCGGCATCACCCACCCCTTCCCGATCCAGGCGCTGACCCTGCCGGTCGCGCTGACCGGGCACGACATCATCGGTCAGGCGAAGACCGGCACCGGCAAGACGCTCGGCTTCGCGCTGCCGACGCTGCAGCAGGCCAAGGGCCCCGGCGAGGAGGGCTTCGACGAACTGCTCGCCCCCGGAAAGCCACAGGCGCTGATCGTCGTCCCGACCCGCGAGCTGGCCACCCAGGTGGCGAACGACTTCAAGGTCGCTGCGGCCAAGCGCTCGGTGCGGGTGCTGACCGTCTACGGCGGCCGGGCCTACGAACCGCAGATCGAGGCGCTGAAGAAGGGCATCGAGGTCGTCGTCGGCACCCCGGGCCGGTTGATCGACCTGGCCAACCAGAAGCATCTCGACCTGGGTCACGCCCGGATCGTGGTGCTCGACGAGGCCGACGAGATGCTCGACCTGGGCTTCCTGCCTGACGTCGAGCGACTGCTCGGGATGACCCCCGAGGGCCGTCAGACCATGCTCTTCTCGGCCACCATGCCCTCGGCCGTTGTCGCCCTGGCCCGCCGGTACATGACCCAGCCGACGCACATCCGGGCGCACTCCCCCGAGGACAGCGGCGCCACCGTCGCGGCGATCAAGCAGTTCGCCTACCGCGCCCACGCCCTCGACAAGGTCGAGATGCTGGCCCGCATGCTGCAGGCCCGCGACCGCGGTCTGACCATGATCTTCGCCCGTACCAAGCGCACCGTCGCCAAGGTCGCCGAAGAACTCGCCGACCGTGGCTTCGCCGCCGCGGCGATCCACGGTGACCTCGGCCAGGGCGCCCGCGAGCAGGCCCTGCGGGCGTTCCGCAACGGCAAGGTCGACGTGCTGGTCGCCACCGACGTGGCCGCCCGCGGCATCGACGTCGACGACGTCACCCACGTGGTCAACTACGCCTGTCCCGAGGACGAGAAGACCTACCTGCACCGGGTCGGCCGCACCGGCCGGGCCGGCAACACCGGCACCGCGATCACCTTCGTCGACTGGGACGAGATGATGCGCTGGTCGCTGATCGACAAGGCGCTCGACCTGGGCATCCCCGAGCCGGTGGAGACCTACTCGTCCTCGCCGCACCTGTTCAGCGATCTCGACATCCCCGAGGGCACCAAGGGCACGCTGCCCCGTGCCGACCGCACCCGGGCCGGGCTGCAGGCCGAAGAGGTCGAGGACCTCGGCGAGACCGGCCAGCGGCGTCCGGTCAAGGGCAGCACCTCCGGACGGCGCGAGCGCAGCGGCCGCGGGCGTGGCTCGTCGGACCGGCCCAGGAACGCTTCCGGCACAGAGGATTCAGCCGACGGCTCGACCGCGGACCCGACGTCCGGTCCGGGCACGGAGCGTCCGCGGCGCAACCGTCAGCGGCGCCGCACCAGAGGCGGTCAGCCGGTCGACGGCGCGGCGGCCGTGGCCCCTAGCGGGGAGCCGGGCGCGTCGTCCACGGGGTCGGCGTCCAACGGCGACGAGGGCCCGGAGAACCGTCCCCGGCGGCGACGCCGGCGCCGTCCCGCAGCCGCGAACAACTCGGCCGCCTGATCACTGCGAGTCGATCACCAGGACTCGCGCAGCGCGGCGGCGACCTCCCGATAGGCCTTGGCACCCGGTGAGTTCGCCGCCGTCTGCAGGATCGACCGGCCGACGGCGGGGGCCTCGGTGAACCGCACGGTACGCGGGATCGGCGGCGACAGCACGGTGAGCTGGTAGCGGTCGGCGATGTCGCCCAGCACCGCGCGGCCGTGCGAGGTGCGGGAGTCGAACATCGTCGGCAGGATGCCGCTGACCCGCAGCCGCGGATTCAGCAGCCGCTGCACATCGGCGATCGTGTCGAGCAACTGGCCGACACCGCGGTGGCTCAACATCTCGCACTGCATCGGGATCAGCACCTCGTCGGCCGCGGTCAACGCGGCCAGGGTGAGCACGCCGAGCGAGGGCGAGCAGTCCAGCAGCACGACGTCGTAGCCGCCGATCACCGGCTCCAGCGCGGTGCGCAGGGCGAACTCCCGGCCCGGCCGGCCCAGCAGCGCCGACTCGGCCCCGGCCAGTTCGATGGTCGCCGGAATCAGGTCGAGCACCCCGGTGCCGCCCGGTCCGGCGTCACCGGAGACCCGGTGCACCACCTTCTCGGCGGGCGAAAGCCCGAGCAGCAGTTCGTGGGCACCGTCCTCGACCTCGTCCGGATCGATGCCGAGCGAGAAGGTCAGACAGGCCTGCGCGTCGAGGTCGACGAGCAGCGTGCGCAGACCGTGCTCGGCCATGGCCGAACCGATCGACACCACGGTGGTCGTCTTGGCGACACCGCCCTTCTGGTTGGCCACGGCCAGGGTGTGCACCATGGGCCCATTCTGCCTTCGCGCAACCGATGCCCGATGCCGACCAGGTCACTGCGCTGACACCTGCACGTGGCAGTGATGCTGAAGTGCATGATCACCGCTGGTTCGGGTGAAATGTCAGGATTTGCCCGCTTGCGCGCGAATCGCGTCGAGAACATCAGGTTCGGTCAGGTTCTCACCGATCCGGTTCTGTTTGCCGGAGCCGTGGTAGTCGCTGGACCCGGTGATCAACAGGCCGAACCGGTGAGCCAGCTCGCGCAGCTCCTGCCGGGCCTCGGCGTCGTGGTCGCGGTGGTCGACCTCGAGGCCGGCCAGTCCCAGGCCGGTCAACTCGGCGATCAGTTCGGCCGACAACCGGCGCCCCTGCCGGGCCGCCCACGGGTGGGCCAGGACCGGCACCCCGCCGGCACCCCGCACCAGCACCACCGCCTCCTGCACCGACGGCGCGTAGTGCGGCACGTGGTAGGGCGAACGCGAGCTGAGCACCGTGGCGAACGCGGCGTCCCGGTCGGGGAAATGACCGGCCGCGATCATCGCGTCGGCGATGTGCGGGCGGCCGATCGTGGCGCCGTCCGGGGTGTGGTCGAGCACCTCGGCCATGGTCAGCGGATAGTCCGCGGCGATCCGGTCGACCATGCGCTGGGCCCGGGACAGCCGATCCTCACGGGTGCGGGCCATCTCGGCGACCAGGCCCGGGTCTCCGGGGTCGTGCAGATAACTGAGCAGGTGCACGCTGCGTCCGCGGGTCTGGCAGGAGAGCTCCATGCCGCGCACCAGGTCGATGCCCAGCCGTTCGGCGGCCTCGCCCGCCTCCGCCCAGCCGGCCACCGTGTCGTGATCGGTCAGTGCCACGACGTCCAGGTCCGCAGCCGCGGCCGCGGCCATCACCTCGGCGGGTGACTCGGTGCCGTCCGAGGCGGTCGAATGGGTGTGCAGGTCGATGCGCACGGGGTCCCCGATCGTCTCCGAAACTGTCTCGTCAACTGAGCCGTCAACTGAGCCGTCAACTCAGTCATCGCCTCTGTCGCCAACTCCGCCGGATGCCGCCCCCGACCGTCGCCCGCCCGCGGGCGGCGATCAGTGCAACCTCGGAGACAACGCACCGTACGGGATCGGGAAGCTGATCGGTTCCGCCCGCAGGTCGAGCAACGAGAACTTGTGCAGCAGCACCGCCGAACTCGTCCGCGGCCAGGCCAGCAACCAGAGCCAGACCGCGTTCGCCTCCCCCACCCATGCCGCCGCCGGGTCGAGCTCGATCACGTCGGGACGTTCCGAACGCACCGACCACAGCGGCGTCTCGTGACCGGCCGCGTTCACGTGGGCATGCACCGGCCCGGCGCCGACCGCCTGACCGGGGTCGACGGTGTCCAGACCGGCCAGCGCCGCGGCCAGACCGACACCCGGTTGCTCGGCGACCACCAGCAGATCCGCCGCGAGCGCGTCGTCCTCGTCGATCACCATCGGGTTGGGCCCGGCCAGCGCCACCACGGCGGCGACGGGCCCGGTGCGTTCGTCACCGGCGACCTGCACGCCGGCCATCACCCACCCGGGCGGCAACGGCCAGGGCAGCCACAGCGGCACCTGCGAGCGCCGGGCGATGTCGTTCAGCAGAGCGTCGGAGGCGACCCGTGGCGGGTGCAGCGGAGCCACACTGCCGTGCTCCGGGCAGGTCCAGGAATCCGACCAGATGCCGGGCGCGCGCAGCTCATGACCACACCTCGGGCAGCTCAGCTTCTGCGCGCTCACGAGCGTGACGCTCCCCGTTGCCGGGGCACACGTCAAGAACCGGCCTCGCCTCGGGGCCGGTGTCGGCAGACTGATCAGGTGGACGACGCCACGAACTCCCCGAAACCGGACACCCCCTCGGACTCCGCCGCCGGCCGCAGCCCCGCCGCGGCCGCGCCGGCGGCGGGCACGCCACCGATCCTGTGCGCCGGTGGGGTGATCCACGACAGCCGGGGACGGCTGTTGCTGATCCGTCGTGGCCATGCCCCCTCGCGGGGGACCTGGTCGCTGCCGGGCGGCCGGGTCGAGCCGGGCGAGACCAGCGCCGCGGCCGCCGAGCGAGAGGTGCTGGAGGAGACCGGGTTACAGGTCACCGCGGTTCGCCCGGCCGGCAGCGTGCGGCTGCCCGCACCCGGCGGCCGGGAGTACCTGGTCGAGGACTGGATCTGTGAGATCGTCGCGGGCGACCCCCGGGCCGGCGACGATGCCGAGGCACTCTCCTGGTTCTCCGGCGACGACATCGCCGCCGGCCCGCACGAGCTGTTCTCCCCGGGGTTGCTGCCGACCCTTCGCGCGTGGGGCGTACTGCCCTGACCGGATCGTGCCTGGAATGCCCGAAACCGCTTACCCGGGAGGACCATTGGCCACGCTGGAGGCTTCCGGTCTCACGAAACGCTTCGGCGATCGAACGATTCTCCCGGGCCTGAGCTTCTCGGTGTCCGGGGGCAGGGCACTGATCCTGCGCGGCGGCAACGGCACCGGCAAGACCACCCTGCTGCGCTGCCTGCAGGGCTCTGAGCGGCCGGACGCCGGGGTGATCACCGTGGACGGCGAACCGCAACGCCCGTCGTCGTACCGCTACTGGGGGCGGGTGTACGGGGTTCTGGACGACTTCACCTGGTTCCCGGAACTGACCGTGGCCGATCACCTGAAGCTGCATGACCCGAAGCGCGATCCGCGCGAGGCGCTGTCCCGATTCGGCATCGCCGATCTGTCGGACCGGATCGCCGTCTCCCTGAGCTCGGGTCAGCTCCGCAGGGCGGCCCTGGCCACCACGCTCGTCCGGCCCTGGACCGTACTGCTCCTCGACGAACCGGAACAGCGGCTCGATCGCTCCGGTGTCGAACTCCTTGCCGCAGTGCTCAACGACTTCCAGCGAGAGGGTCGGACCGTCGTGCTGTCGACGCACTCTCAGCACCTGCAGACGATGCTGGCCGGCGATGTCCTCACCCTGGGATCCGGATGAGCCGGACGGTGGTGGCGCTGCGCCGGGTCTACGACGCCGCGGCCGTTGCGGTGATCGTCGTCTGCCTGCTCTACGGGGTGGCGGTGTCTCCGCTCGTCGCGATCCTGGGGGCGGCGGCGCAGGCGTTGAGCCCCACCGAACTGCTCGCGGTACTTCTCACCGCATCGGCGGCCGCGGCGACGGCGGTGGCCCGCGGACTCGGGCCGGTGTGGGCGACCAGGCAGGAGCTGACCTGGTTGGACCCGACCGGGCTGCTGCCGCCGAGACGGCGGGCGGTGGCGGCCGGGAGCGTGCTGGTCTCGCTGGTGCTGGGTCTGGTCGTCGCGGTCGCGGGCACCCGGGCCGGCCTGCCCGGGACCGGCCTGGGCGCGGCGACCACGGTGGTGCTGCTCGGGTCCGTGGCGGTGACACACCTCGGCCAGTTGAGCGACACGGTCGGCCGGGTCGGTGCCGGTGCGGGGGCCTGTGCCGTCGTTGCCACGACGATTCTCGTCGCGCGGGCCGGGCCCGGCCCGCTCGCGGTGTACGTGCTCGCACTGATCCACCTGGCGGTCTTGTCCTTCCCGGCCGCGTCCCGCTCGGTTCGCCCCCTTCAGATCCCGCGCCGGATCCCGCGCCTGCCCGAGAACACGCCGCCACGATGGGAACTGGTCCGGGCAGGCACCTCCGTCGACGCGCTGCGGGCATCGGCGGT
>DAIOVT010000135.1:0-9149 GCA_036758885.1 Kineosporiaceae bacterium | reverse complement strand
AGGGTGAGTCCAGGGCGTTGATCCGGGTCCAGAACTGGGTCTCGCCGAAGTCGGTCGCCCGGCCGATGTCGACCAGCCCGGCGCGGGCGGCGTCCTTGTTCTCGGCCTTGACCGCGTCCTCCAGGTTGCCGAGCAGCACGTCGACCTGGCCGAGCATGTCCGGCACCTTGGCCGCCATCTTCGGGTTCGACGGGTCGAAGAAGTGGATCATGCGGGACGGGCGGCTCGGGATCTCGCGGACCGGTGCCGGGGCACCCACCGCGAGCGGGCGGAAGAAGTCCTTGGCAGAACGCATGGCGCTCAGCGTAGGGACAGCCGTCCCCCCCGGATCGTCGCAAGGGTCACAGAGTCGGCCCCTTGCCGACCGTCGACCGTGGCTTCGTCCGGTTGGCACCACTCTCCCGGGTCGCGAACCGGTCCGTTCCTTACGCACGCCGTCCGGCTGCCGACGGACGAGGTGGGGAAGAGCGCGCCGGGCGCTTTCCTGTTGGCTCGAGCGGTGCCCACACCGCGCATCGATCGTCGGCGAGAGGGGGCGCGCCATGGGCAGGCACGCGGGAGCGCTGACCGTGCCCCCTGTCAGGTCGTCGCTTGAACCGGCTCTTCTGTTGCCGGCCCTCGTCGCGCTCGTGACCATCGCCGTCCGCACCGACAGCGTCTGGGACCGAGCGCTCGCCCTGCTGGCGTCCGCGGCCGCCTCGGTGGTATTGGTCGATTGGTTGCTGAGTCGGTGGGCTCGGCGGAGGCCCCCGACGGCTCTTTCCGTTCGACCGGACCCGGCACCGGCAACTCGAGCGCCGTCGGCGAGGTCGGTATTGCCCGCGCTGCTGCAGACTGCTTTGCTCGCCGTGCTGCTCTGGCAGCGAGCACGGACCGGTACCGATCCGGTGCTTCGGGGGGCGTACCTGCTGCTGGTCACGCCCGCCATCGGGATCGGCGTTCGGTTCGTGATCGAGCACCTGAGACGCCGGTCGAGGATCGAGTCGTCACAAGATGACTGAATCCGCGATCGGAACGGTCATCTTCTGACGACTCGTGAAGCAGACGACCTGCAGGGCCCGCCGTACGATCCGGCGTCAGTTGCCGACCTGGTTGGTGACGGTCACGTAGTGACCGACCCCGGAGACCACCCCGACGTCGATCTCCTGCCCGCTCGCGGCGATCAGCTTGAGGGTGATCGGGTCACCGCCGGACTGTTTGATCACCCGGCCGGCGCGCTCGCCCCGGGTGTCGCTGACCTCGCCGTTGCCGCAACCGGTCGACCTGATCCCGTCGACGGTCAGCCACCAGCAGGTGCCGCCACCGGTCTCCACGACCACCCGGGCCCGGTCGGCACGGGTACCGCCGTCGGTGGCGCCGACGACGACACCGAGCGCGAAGTCGGTTCCGCTGGTCGGGGCCACGTCACCGCCGGACCCGCCACCGTTCGACCCCGAGCCGTTGTTCGACCCGCCGGTCGAGGTGCGGGTGCGGTCGGAGTCGGCGTTGCTGGTCACCGACGGCAGGCTGCGCCACTGCTCGGTATGAATACCGATGTCGCGCCACTGGTTCTCCTCGATCCGCGAGCTGCAGGCGCTGAGCACCCCGGCCGCGGCCAGCGCACCGGCCAGGGGCACCAGCACGCGGCGGCGGCTACGCGGCGGCACCCTCGGGGTGTCGCGTGCGGCACTGCTCTGCATGACTGCTGGGATTCCTGTCGAGAGGGGACTACGACCTGCTGTTGACGCGGCGTCACGAGCTGCCCGGAAAGGATCACGGTAGTCAAGCGGGCGTCGCTCTGTGGTACGCCACGCTGACAAGCCCGTCATTCCGTGACCGACACGCGCGGTCACCGTGCGTCATCATCAGCCGTCACGCAGCGTTCCGACACGGCTCGCCGAAAGCCCGCATTGTCCAAGGTCGGCGCCGACCGCATACGCTCGGGCCCGTGGCCGTCATTCTTCTAGTCGAGGACGACGCGGGGATTCGCTCCGCGCTGACCCGCGCCCTCACCGAGCGCGGCCACGCGGTGACCTGGCAGCCGGCCGGACTCCCCGGGCTGCAGGCGGTGATCGACGAGCGCCCCGACGTGGTGCTGCTCGACCTCGGCCTGCCCGACGTGGACGGCGCCCAGGTGCTGACCATGATGCGCGCGGTCAGCGACGTCCCGGTGATCGTGGTGACCGCACGGGACGAGGACGCCGACGTGGTGAAGGCCCTGGACGCCGGCGCCGACGACTTCGTCACCAAACCCTTCGGCGCGGACCATCTCGAGGCACGCATCCGCGCCGTTCTCCGGCGCAGCGCCGGTCAGCGTACCGAGGGCTCGATCACCGTCGGCGAACTGGTGGTCGATCCCCGCACCCGCTCGGCGACCCTGTCCGGACGTGGACTCGAACTGTCCCGCAAGGAGTTCGACCTGCTCTACGCCCTGGCCCAGCGCTCGGGCGAGGTGGTGAGCAAGCGTGAGTTGCTGGCCGAGGTGTGGCGTCAGCCGTACGGCGGCGGCGACCGAACCGTCGACGTTCACCTCTCCTGGCTGCGCCGTAAGCTCGGCGAGACCGCGGCCGAGCCCCGGTACCTGCACAGCACACGCGGGGTAGGCGTGCGCCTGGCGGCGCCGGGCGACGAATGAGGTAGGCGGGGTTGCGCAGACGGATCACGCTGCTCGCCACGATCATCACCGCCGCGATCGTCCTCGCGTTCCTGGTGCCGATCATCGTTCTGCTGCGCACGGTCGTCGCCGACCGCGCCCTCGGGGCGTCCGCCGAACGAGCCGGCAGCGTGCTCGCCATGGGTCTGGCCTCGACCTCGGACAATCTTCGCGAGAACGTGCCGAACTACCTCAAGAGCAACCAGGGTCCGGCCGGCACCGAGACCATTCTGCGGCTGCAGAACGGCGAGACGCTGGGGCTGCCCCGGCACGACGACGACCCGGGGTGGGAGCAGGCGTTCACGACCCAGCAACCGTTCACCCGCCGGGACGGCGACGTGACGATCACCTACCGGGCCGGTCGCAGCGACCTGGGCATCATGGTCGCCCGTGACCAGGTGCAGAACTCCCTGCTGACCTCGGGGGTCTGGCGCGACATCGTGCTGGTCGCGGCGATGGCCCTGGTGTTGCTCGGTCTGGCCGTCTACGCGGTCAGCCGGCTGGCCCGGCGGATCACCGAGCCGATCCAGGAGGTCGCCATGGCGGCCGACGCGATGCAGGAGGGCAGCCTCGACATCCGGGTGCCCGAACGCGGCCTGCCCGAGGTGGTCACCCTGGGGCGCGCCCTGAACCGGCTGGCCGACCGGGTCGGCCGGCTGCTCACCGCCGAACGCGACGCCGTCGCCGACCTCTCGCACCGGTTGCGCACCCCGGTCACCGCACTGCGCCTGGACACCGAGATGATCACCGACGCCGAACTGGGCGAGCGGTTGCGCGAGCACATCACCCAGCTCGAGCGCACCGTCGACGCGATCGTGCACGACGCCCGCCGGCCCTCGCGCAACGCCGGCCGCGGCACCTGCGACGCGGCCAAGATCGTTCGGCAGCGGGTGGCGTTCTGGTCGGCCCTCGCCGAGGAGCAGGACCGGCCACTGCGCACCGCCGTCCCGGAACGGCCGATGCTGGCCAACGTCAGCACCCACGACCTCACCGACGTCGTCGACGTGCTGCTCGACAACGTGTTCGCGCACACCGACGACGGGGTGCCGATCGAGGTCTGGCTGGTCCCCCGGGCGGACGGCGCGATCGTGCTCACCGTCGAGGACGGCGGCACCGGCCTGCCGGCCGGCGACATCGTCTCGCGGGGCAGTTCGGGGGCCGGCTCGAGCGGGCTCGGCCTGGACATCGCCCGGCGGACGGCGATGGCCTCCGGCGGCTGGCTCGAACTGGGTCAGTCCCGGCTCGGCGGGGCGCTGGTGCGCGTCGTCCTGGGCCGCGCCGAGGCCCTCTGATCCAGCCGCCCTGATCCGGCCCGGTACATCATCGGGGCCGGACCGCTTTGCGCCACCTTTACACAAGGATGAGTCGGGCTGCGGACGATGCTCCGTACGATCCCCTGGTGAACTCGTCCGACCCCTCCGGTATGCCCCGACGTCGCTCCGGCTCCACACCCGGTGTTCCGTCCGGCTCCGACCCCGGATCGAGGCTCGGCGAGACGGCGCCGGCGCGGCGCCGTCCGGGCCATCGGACCACCCCCGACCAGCGCGACCGCACCCGGCGGGCGATCACCGTGGTCACCGGCACTCTGACCCTCGGCGTGGTCGCCGCGACCGCGGCCACCAGCGCTCTTGCCGCCGACGCCACCGCGGCCAAGAACGCAGCGAAGAAGGCCGGGCAGACCAGCGTCAACGCCGCCGAAACCGCCGCCGCCGCGAAGGCGGGTACCGCCGCGGCCGGCTCCGGCGGATCGGCGGCCGTCTACACGATGACGCCGACCGTGGCCGCGCAGGCTCCCTCGTCGAAGACCGCGAAGAGTTCGAGCGAGCAGCCCGCACCGACCAGCACCGCACCGAGCTCGGGGTCGAGGAAGTCGGACCCGTCGAGCACCTCGACCGGGTCCTCGACGAGTTCGCAGACCCGCACCAGCACAAAGGCGCCGGCCAAGTCGTCCACCAAGTCGTCCACGAAGACATCGACCAAGACATCGACCAAGGCCACGAAGGCGCCGACCACCAAGGCGCCGTCGAGCACCAGGCCGGCCGAGACCTCGACCACCCGGCCCACCACCGCCGAACCCGAGCCCGAACCGTCGACCGCCGAGCCGGGCCCCGCGCCGTCCAGCGGTTCTTGACCCGGCCCATGCCCGACTACCGGGACCTCACCTGGCAGGACTGGGGCACCTTTGTCCACCTCGGCGTCGCGGACGGCGCCCGGCTGGCGGCGGCGCGCGAGCTGACCGAGCAACTGATGGCCGAGATCGGCGGCGCGATCAGTCGGTTCGACGCCGGCTCCGAGCTCTGCCGGGCCAATTCCCGCACCGGAGAATGGGTTTCGGCGGGCCGGCTGCTGGTCGAGTTCACCGAGGTTGCCCTGGCCGCGGCGCGGCAGACCGACGGCCTGGTCGACCCGACACTGGGCCGGGTACTCAGCGACCTCGGCTACGACACCGATCTCGACGAGGTCCGGGCCCGCGGGGCCGGACGGCGCCCCACCGATCTTCCCGAGCTGATCCACAGCGGTGCCCCCGGGGCGGGCGGCGGTGGCGGTGGCTGGCGGGGTGTGCGCACCGCTCCTGGACGCATCCTGGTTCCGCACGGCGTCGGGCTCGACCTCGGCGCCACCGGCAAAGCCCTTGCCGCAGACCGTATTTCGAGCGCGATCGCCACCGAGCTCGACCTCGACTGCATTCTCAGCCTCGGCGGCGACGTCGCGGTCGGACGCACCGGTACCGGCCCCGCGGCGCCGACCCACCCCTGGAAGGTCTCGGTCGCCGAACGTCCCGGTGAGCCGCCGGCCACCGTGATCCCGGTGCCCTCCGGCGGCGTGGCCACCTCGACCACCACGCATCGTTCCTGGCGTCAGGGCGACCGGCTGATGCACCACCTGCTCGACCCCGCCACCGGCCGACCGGTGCGGCGGCACTGGCGCACCGCCACGGTGATCGCTGCCGACGCGCTGTCCGCCAACGTCGCGGCCACCGCCGCCCTGGTGCTCGGCGAGCGGGCCGGTGACTGGCTGGCGGCACGCTCGCTCGCGGCCCGGCTGGTCGCCCAGGACGGCGCAGTGCTCACCCTGCCCGGCTGGCCGCAGACCGAGCGCCCCCGACCGGCGGAACACCCGGAACGCCCGGCCGAACAGGTGCTGGCCCGATGACCCTGTGGTTCGTCAATCGGGGTACCGGGGTGGTGCTCGTCGCCCTGCTCACCATGGCCACCGCCCTCGGCGTGCTCTCGACCACCCGCCTCTCCCGGCCGCTGTGGCCACGCTGGGCGACCCAGCGGGTGCACCGCAACGTCTCACTGCTCGCCGTGCTGGTGCTGCTGCTGCACGCCGGCGCGGCGGTCGCCGACGAGTTCGTCGACCTGCGCTGGTACCACGTGCTGGTGCCGATCGGCGGCGAGTACGTGGCCAAGGAGCGCACCGCCCTGGTGCTCTCGGCACTGGCCTTCGACGCGATGGTGCTCGTCGTGGTCACCAGCCTGCTGCGCGACCGGTTGCCGCTGAAGATGTGGCGCGGCGTGCACCTGCTCGCCTACCTGGCCTGGGCCCTCGGCCTGCTGCACGGTCTGCTGATCGGCACCGACGCGAAGGCCTCGTGGACCATCGCCGTGTACGTGATCAGCCTGGCGGTGGTGCTGGTCGCGGTCGCCGCGCGGCTGTTCACCCTGCGCGCCGAACAGCGCGGCGGCACCGCCGCGGTCGACGACCTGGTCCGCTGGCCGGCCGGCTCCGCGACGCGGACGACCCGAACCGGACGTCGCCGATGACCACCTCGCTCAACCAGCAGCTCAACCAGCAGCTCGATCAGCCGCTCGACCAGCAGCTGCCTCCCACGCCGTCTCCCGCACAGGCCCCCCGTGCCGGACACGGCAGCAGCCGGCCCTCGGCCGACCTGCGCACCGGCGTCGGCGGACCGGTCCGGGTACTGGCCGGGCCGGTACTGCTCGCCGGTGTCGGTGACGAGCCGGGCCTCGCGGCGCACCGCCGGCGCTGGCCCGCGCCGTCCGGGCTGACCGTCGATCAGCTGCTTGCGCTGGTGCGTCCGATGCAGGTCCGTGGCCGCGGCGGGGCGGGTTTCCCGTTCGCCACCAAGCTCTCCACCGCCGCCGAGTCGGGGCGTCGCCGGGCCGTGGTGGTCAACGCCGCGGAGGGCGAACCGGGCAGCGCCAAGGACAGCACCCTGATGCTGGTGGCACCGCACCTGGTGCTGGACGGCGCCACGCTCGCCGCCCAGGCACTCGGCGTCGACGAGGTCGCGGTGGTGGTCGCCGCCGAACGTCCGTCGGTGCGCCAACGGGTCGAGGAGGCGATCCGCCGGCACGACGGCCCGGTCGGTTTCACCCTCGACGTGGCCAGGGGATTTGTCGGCGGCCAGGCACGAGCGGTGATCGAGATGCTCTCCGGTCGGGACAACCTGCCGGTCACCGCCTGGACGCCGGAGGCGGTGAAAGGCCTCGGCAACCGGCCCACGCTGCTCTCCAACGCCGAGACCTTCGCCCAGGTCGGGGCGCTGGCCGCACTGGGCGCGGCCGAGTACGGACGTTGGGGCACCCCGGACGAGCCCGGCACCACCCTGCTCACCATCGCCGGCGACGGCATGGACGGCGGCACCGGTCTGGTCGCCGAGGCGCCGTTCGGAGTCGGACTGGCCGAGATCCTCGCCGCCAGCGGACACGCCCGCGGCCCGGCCGGCGAGCTGCCCGGCGCCCTGATCGGCGGCTATCACGGCACCTGGCTGACCAGCGACCAACTGCTGCGGCTGCGGCTCAGCCACGAGGAACTGACCCGGGCGGGCGCCTCGATCGGGGCCGGAGTGATCCTGCCGCTGCCGGCGGAGGTCTGTCCGGTGCAGCGCACGGCGCAGATCGTCGGCTATCTGGCGGGTCAGTCCGCCGGGCGCTGCGGTCCGTGCGCGCACGGCCTGCCCGCACTGGCCGACGCCGTACGGCTTCTGGCCTTCGGCCACGCCGGTGAGGCCGTGGTGGTGCGGCTGCGCCAACTCGTCGGGTTGCTGCCCGGCCGCGGTGCCTGTGCGCATCCCGACGGGACCGTCCGGCTGGTGCGCTCGCTGTTGCGGGCCTTCCCCACCGAGGTGGCACTGCACGTGACCGGGGCCTGCTCGGGCGAACGCGGCGGCATCAGCACCGCACACGTGCCGCAGCCCGCCCCGTACGCGCCGCCCGTGGAACCCGTTGCGGTGCAACCGGAATCACGCCAGGTGATCGCCGACCTGGTCGCTCCGCCGGCCCCCACGGGGGGACCGGCCCAGCCGATGAGGAGGCGACGTGACCTTCGCGGACGCTGACGGCACCTGGAACTCCCGGCTCGACCCCGGCCTGGTCGACATGATCAGCCGTACCGGCGCGATCGAACTGCCCGAACCCATGCCGGTACCCGCCCGGCGCCGCTCGAGGGGCTCGGCGAAGAACAAACTGCTGGTCGACTGGCCGAACTGCCGCGCCCACGGTCTGTGCCACGAGGTGCTGCCCGAACTGATCGACCGCGACGAGTGGGGGTACCCCGTCGTGCTCGACGACATCCCCTCGGCCCGCCTTGCCGCCGCGCGGGACGCCGTCCGTACCTGTCCGACCCTGGCCTTGAGGATCGTCCGGAAGACCTGATCCGACAGTGCTACTTGCGAGTCGATTGCAATAGTGTGCCTCCCGGCGGACCCCCGACCGCCGGGCAGGAGGCCCGTGATGCACGTTCCCGACGGATTCATCAACATCCCGGTTTCGGTCGTCGCCGGCGGCGTGGCCGCGGTGGGACTGGCCGTGTCGCTGCGGGGTGCTCGTCGTGAACTCGACGAACGCACCGCGCCGCTGGCCGGCCTGGTCGCCGCCTTCGTCTTCGCGGCCCAGATGATCAACTTCCCGGTGGCCGGCGGCACCAGCGGCCACCTGCTCGGAGGAGTGCTCGCGGCGGTACTAGTCGGGCCCTGCACGGGCGTGCTGTGCATCTGCGTGGTACTCGGCGTCCAAGGCCTGATGTTCGCCGACGGCGGGCTGACCGCGCTCGGCGTCAACATCACCAACATGGCTCTGGTCGGCGTCGGCCTGGGCTACCTGTGCTTCCGGCTGCTGGTCTCGGCGCTGCCCAAGACCCGCGGCTCGGTGGTGATCGCCTCGGGCATCGCAGCCTTCCTCTCGGTGCCGTTGGCCGCCGCCGCGTTCACCGCCTTCTACGCGCTCGGGGCGACGTCCTCGATCCCGATCGGCACCGTGTTCACCGCGATGGTCGGGGTGCACCTGCTGATCGGCGTCGGCGAGGCGCTGATCACCATGGCCACCGTGCAGGCGGTGCTGAGCACCCGCCCCGACCTGGTCCACGGCGCCCGCCACCTCGACCGGTCGGCGTCACTGAAGGGCTACCAGCCGTCCGGTCGTTCGGAAGGGGAATCCGTTGCCTGACAACCCGTCTCAGCTCAACGAGGCTCATGCCGCACAGCAGAACCGGCTGCACGACCGGCGGTTCCAGATCGGTGCACTGCTGGTCTGCCTGATCGTCGCCGGCCTGC
>DAIOVT010000134.1:1331-9195 GCA_036758885.1 Kineosporiaceae bacterium | reverse complement strand
GCGGGGCATCGCCGGTGATCCCGACCTCCGGGCGTCGATCCTGACCTCACTGCAGCTCGCCCTGCTGACCGTGCTCGGGCTGTTGCTGCTGGTGGTGCCGACGATGATCTGGGTACATCTGCGGCTGCCCGGGCTGCGCCGTCCGCTCGAGCTGATCTGCCTACTGCCGCTGACGATTCCGGCGATCGTGCTGGTCGTCGGGATCGCGCCGATCTATGTCTGGGTGAACTACCTGATCGGCTCCTCGCCGCTCACCCTGACCTTCGTGTACCTGGTACTGGTGCTGCCGTTCGCCTACCGCGCGATGGACGCATCGTTGAACGCCACCGACGTGATGACGCTGGCCGAGGCGGCGCGCACGCTCGGTGCGTCCTGGCCGCGCACCCTGGCCGGGGTGATCGCTCCCAACCTGCGCGGCGGCATCGCCTCGGCGGCGGTGATCAGTGTGGCGCTGGTGCTGGGCGAGTTCACCATCGCCTCGCTGCTGAACTTCGACACCCTGCAGGTCGTGATCAACCTGCTCGGCAAGAGGAACGCGGCGGTGTCGGTCGCGGTGTCGTTCGCGGCCCTGCTGTTCGCCTTCCTGCTGATCCTCGCGCTGCCGACCGGCACCACCCGGCGTGGTGCGGCCGAGAAGAGCTGATCGAGCTGCGTGTCATGGAACCCGAACGGAGACAGCATGTCTGAGGCACTGCGTGAGCGGACGGCGACCACCGTCGAACTGGTGGACCTGCGCCGCTCGTTCGGATCGGTCGCCGCGCTCGACGGTCTGACCATGACCATGGCACCCGGCGAGCTGGTCGCCCTGCTCGGGCCCTCGGGCTGCGGCAAGACCACCGCCCTGCGTGCCCTGGCCGGTCTGCAGGATCTCGACTCGGGCTCGGTCAAGATCGACGGTGTCGACATCACCTCGCTGCCACCGAACCGCCGGGACATGGGAATGGTCTTCCAGGCCTACAGCCTGTTCCCGCACCTGAGTGCCCTGGAGAACGTCGGCTACGGACTCAAGCTGAAGTCCCGGCGACTGTCGTCGGGCCAAAGACGCACTCGCGCAGGGGAACTGCTCGAACTGGTGGGGCTGGGTTCGCATGCCTCGCACTATCCGCACCAGCTCTCCGGCGGTCAGCAGCAGCGGGTGGCGCTGGCCCGGGCACTCGCGGTGAGTCCCAAGGTGTTGCTGCTCGACGAGCCGCTCTCGGCCCTGGACGCCAAGGTGCGCGGGCAGCTGCGCGACGAGATCCGGCGGATCCAGCTCGAGACCGGCACCACCACGCTGTTCGTCACCCACGACCAGGAGGAGGCGCTCAGCGTCGCCGACCGGGTCGGCGTGATGCGCTCGGGTCAGCTGGAGCAGCTCGCCCAGCCGGCGGCCCTGTACGACACTCCGGCAACGGCTTTCGTGGCCGAGTTCGTCGGGTTGACCTCGCCGGTGCCCGGGGTCGTCGAGAACGGTTCGATCGAACTGCTCGACACCAGGGTGCCGGTGCTGCCCGGGTCGGTCACCTCCGGGGCCGCGGAGGCCCTGCTGCGTCCGGAGGCCCTGTCCGTGGTCCCGGACGACGCGGGTCTGGCGTCCGTGCTGACGGTCAGCTTCCTCGGCTCCTCCACCCGGGTCGGCGTCGATGCGTCCGCGTTGGGCGCCGGCAGCAAACCGCTGATGGCGCAGCTCGATCGGGACGCATCGGCCGGACTCACCGTCGGCCAGCAGGTGCGGGTGGTCGTGGCGCCGTCACCGGTGTTCGCCCGTCCGGTTGCCGGTTAGGCCCTTTGGGCCGGGCCGGTCAGGCCTGATGAGCGGGGTCCGGTCAGGCCTCGTTCGGCCGGACGTCACCGGGTCCGACGGGGCCTGCCGCGCCGATCGCCGCGCCCAGGGTGGCGACGTCCTTCTGGTCGAAGCCGAAACCCAGGCGGGCCAGTGCCTTTCCGGTGGAGACCTGGACCAGCTTCTTGTTCTCCAGCCGCAGATCGCCGAGCGAGTCGATCTCGAACCGGCGGATGGTCTTGCCGAGCAGGTTGCGCAGCTGGACGTCCCGGTCGGTGACCACCACCGGGACGGCGCGCAGCTGCAGCACGCCGATCAGGGCCAGGATCGGGAAGACGATGCCGGTCGGCATGAAGGTGCCCGCGAAGATGCTCAGCAACAGACCGATGACGGCGATGACAACCATCGTTGCGGCGAGCGGGCGGTTGCTCCGGATCACGAACTGGTTCATGCGCGCACGATATCGAGTGTTCCGGCCGGTTTCCGGTGCTCGGCTCAGGAATCGGTGAGGCTGCGCGTGGACGCGGTGATCACGTTCGCCACGACGATCATCACGATGCCGACGATCTCGTGCAGTGAGAGGAACTCCCGCAGCACCACCACGCCGGCGATCGCGGCGGCCACCGGGTGCGCACTCATCGCGATACCGAACGCCCGCGGCGTGACCCGCCGCAGCACCACCAGGTCGAGCGCGTACGGCACGGCCGAGGCGAGCAGCCCGGCCAGAACGGCGAAGCCCAGGGCCGAGCCGGTCATCCTGCCGCTGAGCACGAGGTGCACCAGCACCGGCAGGTAGCCGAGCGCGGAGACGGACGTCGCGAGCGCGGTGCCCTGCACGCCTGGCAGGCGCCGTCCGAGCACCCGGTTGAGCAGGATGTAGCTCATCCAGCAGCCCGCGGCGAACAGGCCGAGGCCGATGCCGAGGTAGTCGCTGGAGGGGCCGGGCAGTACCAGCACGTAGACGGCGACGCCCACCGTGATCGCGATCAGCAGGTCGCGCCGGGTGCGTGAACCGATCAGGGCCAGGGCCAGTGGGCCGAGGAACTCCAGGGTGACCGCCAGGGCCAGGCCGATCCGGTCGACCGCCGCGTACAGGCTGAGGTTCATCATCGCGAACACCGCGGCCTGGGCGAGCACCGGGGCCCACTGGGACCGGCTCAGCCGCAACGGGTTGGGCCGGGCGATGCCGAGCAGCACCACGGCGGCGACCAACTGCCGGACGGCGACCACCCCGGCCGCCCCGATCGCGGGGAAGGCGTGCGCGCCGAACGCGGCGCCGGTCTGGGTGCTGCTCGCGGCGGTGAGCATCAGGGCGTAGTTGCGGCCGGTGCGCGGCCTGGCGCCGGACCCGTCGGGTCGCGGCCCGGAACCGCTCGGGGCCCCGGTGCCGCCGTTCGCCCGCTCTCCTTGTACCGCTGTCATGCGCACCAGTCTGCGAGTGCTCGATCAATACGAGAAATGCATACGACGTCCGTTCAATACGCTGAGCGTATGGATCCGGAGATTCGCCAGTTGCGTGCCCTGGTCGCGGTGGTCGACGAGGGCACGTTCACCGATGCGGCGATCGCGCTCGGAACGTCCCAGGCGTCGGTCTCGCGCAGTGTCGCTGCACTCGAACGGACGCTCGGGGTCAAGGTGCTGCAGCGCAGCACCCGCCAGATCAGCCTGACCGTGACCGGTGCGTCCGTGCTGCCGCACGCCCGCGCCGTCCTCGCCGAACTCGCTGCGATGCGGAGGCTTCTCGAGGAGGGGGACGGCGAGGTCAGGATCGGGTTCGCCTGGTCGGCCCTGGGCCGGCACACCACCACGGTGCAGCAGCGCTGGGCGAGTGCGTTCCCGGGTTCGCAGCTGGTGTTCGTGCAGTCCTCGCATCGCAGCGTCGGGCTCACCGAGGGTCTGGTCGACGTCGCGGTGAGCCGGGTGCCGATCGACGACAGCCGCATCGCCACCGCGCTTGTCGGTGAGGAGCGCCGGATGGCGGTGCTGCCGACCGGCGACGTGCTGGCCCGCAGGCGCCGGCTTCGACTCGCCGATCTGGCCGGCCGGGTGGTCGGTGCGAACCCGGTGAACAGCACCACCACCGAGGATCTCTGGCCGGCCGGGGCCGGTCCGGCGGGCTGGCGCGAGGTGCAGGGCGTCGACGACTGGCTGACCCTGATCGCCGCGGAGCAGGCGGTCGGCGTGACCTCCGAGGCGACCGCGGTGCAGTACCGGCGGCCGGGGGTGGTCTACCGGCCTCTCGTCGATGCGCCGCCGCTGCCGGTACTGCTCGCCTGGTGGCGCGACGATCCGCCGTCATGGCTCGGCCGTCTGCGCGAGGTGATCACCGACGTCTACAGATCCGGTGCGGGAGAGCCGATCCCATGACGTGACCCAGGCACCGGCTCCCTCATCGGTACGGCCCATGCACCGCGGCGGGGCGCGTACTCCGTTCGGGTTGCGCAAACAGGCCCGGTTGCTGCTCCCGCTGGTGGGCACCTGGCTCGCCGCGGTGATCGCACTGACCATGGCCGGCACCCAGCAGAGCGCCCCGCTGCGCGACCTCTTCCTGGACGCCTCCTATCTCGGCGGCCAGCCCTGGTACAGCGGTCTGCTCAACGAGGTCTCGATCATGGCCTGGGCCTGTGCGGGCACGGCCGCCGCCTTCGGCTCCTGGGTCGCCCGGCTGATCGGACGGCGCGGGGCCGCGCTGTTCCTCGCCGGTGGCGCCGTGGTGGCGCTGGTGTTCCTGGTCGACGTCTGGATCCAGTTCCACTCGGCCGTTGCGCCGATGCTCGGAATCCCTTCGCAGGCAGCCGAAATGGGCCAGGCGGCGCTGCCGCTGCTCTGGGCCGCCGTCGCCTGGAAGGAGATCGCCCGAACCCGTTGGCTGGTGCTGATCTCGGCCTTCGCCGCGCTCGGGGTCTCCGCCAACGTCGACTGGCTGTTCCACCCGGAAGGGTCCTGGGGCCTGATCCTCGAGGACGGCGCCCGCCTGCTCGGCGTGCTCACCTTCACCCACTACATGGTGCTCACCACGATCGACATCATTCGCTCGCTGCTGCGGCAACGCTCGAGCGCGGACGCCCCCGTGCCGGTCCCGGTCGAGGCGTCCGTCAGCGAGATCGCGGAGCAGGACCTCGAGGACGACGCCGCCGGGGCCGCCGAGGCCGCCGGGGAAGCGTCCGGCTCCAGGATCCCGCCCCAGCGTGCCCCCCAGGCCGAGGCCGCCACCGGCTCCCGGGCCGAGGCCGCCACCGACTCCGCCCGCTGACCCACCACCTCCCGTGATCATGCAGAACAACATGCAGCTGGTATGTAGTTCTGCATGATCACGGGGTGGGTGGCTCTTCGGGATCCCTGGGCGAGGGGTTCGTAGAGTGTGCGGGATGAACGGGGTCGGCGGATTCGAGCGCGGTGCGCCGCGACGGCTGCTGCGCCGCGCGGCCGGACTGCTCGGGCCCGAGGTCGACGATGAGGTTGTGGCGCGCGCCGTCCGGGGGCGGCTGATCCTGATCACCGGGGCCTCGGAGGGCATCGGCCGGGCGAGTGCGCTGCGGCTCGGGCGCAGCGGTGCCCGGCTGATCGTGGTGGCCCGCACGCGGTCTCGTCTGCAGCAGTTGCGCGAGGAGGTCGAGGCGTCCGGCGGGGTGGCCCACGTGCTGCCGGTGGACCTCAGCGATCCCGAGGCCGCGGCGGCGCTCGCCGATCGGGTGCTGAGCGAGTTCGGCTGCCCCGACGTGGTGATCACCAACGCCGGGCACTCGATCAAGCGATCGGTCGCCGATACCGCAGAACGTCCCGGCGACGTCGACCGGTTGACCGGGGTGAACTTCCTCGGCCCGGTGCAGTTGCTGTTGCGCCTGCTGCCGGCAATGCGATTGCGGCGCAAGGGTTTGGTGGTCAACGTGTCCACCGCTCCGGTCGGATCACCCGGTGCCGACTTCTCGCTCTATCTGGCGACCAAGTCGGCCTTCGAGGTCTGGTTGCGTTCGGCGGCCATCGAGATGCGTGGCGACGGGGTGCGGGTGGCCACGGTGTACCCGGGCCTGGTGCGCACCCGGATGAGCGCTCCGACGAAGGCCTATCAGCACGTTCCGGCGATGACCGCCGACGACTGCGCCCGGGTGATCTGTCGTGCGGTGGCCACCGGACGTTCCTGGCGACCCTGGTGGGGCACCTCGGCCGCACTCGCCGCCACCGCGTTGCCCCGCACCGGTGAGCGGCTGCAAGCAGGCGGTGCCCGCGTGCTCGATGTCGCGGCCGGCGCCGGAGCCGTCGCCGTGCTCGACCTGTGGCGCGACCCGGCCCGCCTCCGGTCGCTGGGGCGTGGTGCCCGGGGCGACAGCGATTGGCTGGCAACGCTTCTCACCGCCCCGGACGGCGATGACCTCGCCCTCCTGGACGCTTCCGGTGAGGTCACCTTCGCCGACCTGCGGGCCGAGAGCGAGCGCTGGGCGGGGCCGGCCGCCGCGGCCCGGCCGGGCGAACGCGTCGGTGTCAGCCCCGGTTCGGCGCGTGAGCTGCTGGCGATGGCGTTCGCGGTTCGGGCGGCGGGGGCCGAGGTCGTGCTGGTGCCCGCCGACCTGCCTGCGGGGCGCCGTCCGGATCTGGCGATGCTGACCGCCGACGGGGTGCACCGCCCCTCCGGCCGGGACCCGGCGCCGGGGCGCGGCGGGGGCGGGGTGCCGGTGAGCGTGCTGAGTTCCGGCACCACCGGGGCCGCCCGTGTGGTCGAACGCATGCTGAGCCCGCGCACGCTGGCCGGGCCGCTGAGCGCGCATCTGCAGGCGGTGCCGATGCAGGCCGGCGACCGGCTGCTGGTCGCCGCCGATGTCGCCCACGGGTTCGGGTTGTCCTATCTGGCAGCCGGTCTCGCGCTCGGCATGCCGGTGATCGACGCCGGACGGCGCGACGCCGGGCAGCTGGCCGAGCTCTGGCTGCGGCATCGCCCGCAGGTGGTGGTGCTGCTGCCGATCCAGCTCCGCCGGCTGCTGGGGCTGCCCCCGGAGGCGCTCGTCGAGCTCGCCGCGACGCCGGTGCGGGCGATCATCGCAGGCTCGGCCTCGCTGCCGGTCGAGGTGCTCGACAGAGCCCGGGAAGTGTTCGGGCACAAGGTGTTCAACTTCTACGGCACGTCCCAGGCGGGGTGGGCGACGATGGCCGGCCCGGGTGACCTGCGCGCGGCGCCGGCCACGGTCGGCCGGCCGATGCGCGGGATCGCCGTCCGGATCAGGGACGCCGCCGGCAACATCACGCTGCCCGGCGTCACGGGTGAGATCGAGATCCGTGGCTGGGCGCCGCACGGCGCCTGGGTGCCCAGCGGCGACCTGGGGCACTGGGACCGGGCCGGCCGGCTTTTCCTGGACGGACGCAGCGACGACATGATCGTCTCCGGCGGCTCGAACGTGTACCCGCAGCCGGTGCTGGAGGCGATGCTGAGCCATCCCGCGGTGCTCGACGCGGTGCTCGAACCGGTGCCCGACCCCGAGTTCGGCCGTCGCTTCCGGGCCCGGGTGCAGCGCCGTCCGGGGTACGATCTGCAGCCGGATCAGCTGCGGGACTGGTTGCGTCCCAGGCTGACCCGCGCCGAACGGCCCCGCGACCTCGAGGTCGTCGACGAGCTCGATCGGACGGCGACCGGCAAGCCGGTTCGCCGGGCCGTCGGCGGCTGAGTGCGAGACTGCCGTCATGGAACTCGACGAGGCGCTCGGCTATGCCGCGCAGAACTCCCGGGGAGTGCTGGTCACCCTCAAACGTGACGGCCGCCCACAGTTGTCCAACATCATGCACGCCGTGATCGACGGCACGATCCGGATCTCGGTGACCGCCGACCGGGCGAAGACCCGCAACGCGCTGCGGGACCCACGGGTGAGCCTGTACGTGACCGCGGCGGACTTCTGGTCGTACGTGGTCGTCGAGGGCACGGCCGAACTCAGCGACCTGGCCGGTGAGTCGGCGCAGACGCTGACCGAACTGCACGAGGTGTACCGCACGATCTCCGGCGGCGAGCATCCCGACTGGGCCGAGTACGACCGGGCGATGGTGGCCGACAGTCGTCAGGTGCTGCGGATCGTGCCCGAGAGGGCCTACGGTGCGCTGCCCCGCAGCTGACCCTTCCGC
>DAIOVT010000134.1:0-1321 GCA_036758885.1 Kineosporiaceae bacterium | reverse complement strand
TTCCGCGGCCTCGCCGCGACGGTGTTCGCGCAGTTCAGGGACCGGACGTGGGCTCTGAACCCACGATCGACGAGCTGGTCAGGCTGCGCAGGGTGCGCGACCTGATCGACCGCGAGTTCGACCGGCCGCTGACCATGGCCGAGCTCGCCGCCACGGCCTACATGTCGCCGGGGCACTTCCACCGGCGCTACCGGCAGGCGTTCGACGAGACCCCCTACCAGCGCATCATGTTGCGCCGGGTGGAGCGCGCCAAGCGGCTGTTCCGGGAGAGCGGTCTGAGCGTCACCGAGGTCTGCATGGCCGTGGGGTCGACCTCGCTCGGTTCGTTCAGCGCCCGGTTCACCGAGATCGTCGGCATGAGCCCGACCGCCTACCGGGTGCTGGACCACAGCGCCCTCGACCCGCTGCCGGACTGCGAGATCGTGCGCTGGACGCGTCCGGTTCGATCACGCAATCCGGGCCTTCAAAGCGAACCGGGCATGGCATTCGGTCAGGAACGGAGAAGCGGCCCGGGCACCTCCGGGCTAGCGTCGTCCCCATGATTCTCAACCACTGTTTCGTTCCGGTCTCCGACTCCGAGGCCGCCCTGGTCTTCTATCGCGACCTGCTCGGCTACGAGGTGCGCAACGATGTCAAGTACGAGGGCAACCGCTGGCTGACCCTGGTCAGCCCGGACCAGCCCGAGGTGCAGGTGGTGCTCGAGACCGTCGGTGCCGGCCCGGACCTCTCGGACGAGGACCGGGAGACCATGAAACGCCTTCTGGCCAAGGGGGTCCTGGCCCGATTCCTGTTCGCCAGCAAGGACCTGGAGGCCACCTACGCGACCCTGGTCGAGGGCGGCGCCGACATCGTGCAGCCGATCCAGGCCCAGGACTGGGGAGCCACCGATCTCGCCGTCCGCGACCCCAGCGGCAACCTTTTGCGGATCAGCCAGGTCTGAGCGGCGCCGGGGGTTCGGGTGGTTACCGTGAGGTCGTGCAGCTGAGCGATCTCCGAATCTTCACCGAGCCCCAGCAGGGGGCCACCTACGACGATCTGCTGGCGGTGGCGCGGCGTGCCGAGCATCTCGGCTACGGCGCCTTCTTCCGCAGCGACCACTTCCTGGCCATGGGCGGCGACGGGCTGCCCGGCCCGAGCGACGCCTGGATCACGCTGGCCGGCCTGGCCCGGGACACCGCCCGGATCAGGCTCGGCACCATGGTCACCTCGGCCACCTTCCGGTTGCCGGGGCCGCTGGCGATCACGGTCGCCAACGTCGACCAGATGTCGGGCGGCCGGGTCGAGATCGGGCTCGGTGCGGGCTGGTTCGAGACCGAGCACC
>DAIOVT010000133.1:0-9233 GCA_036758885.1 Kineosporiaceae bacterium | reverse complement strand
CGAACGAGGCGGCCTCATCGATCGAGTGCATCCGCGCCCCGACCGCGACCAGGTTCGCGTCGTTGTGCTGCCTGCCGAGTTTCGCCGTCTCGAGGCTCCAGGCCAGCGCGGCACGGGCGCCGCGGATCTTGTTGGCGGCGATCTGCTCGCCGTTGCCCGATCCGCCGATGACCACACCCAGGGTGCCCGGCTCGGCCACCACGGCCTCGGCCGTGCGCAGACAGAACGGCGGGTAGTCGTCCGTGGAGTCGTAGTAGTGCGGGCCGTGGTCGACCACCTCGTGCCCGCTCTCGCTCAGATGGGTGAGCAGGTGTTGCTTCAGTTCGAAACCGGCATGGTCGCTGCCCAGGTGAACACGCATGGGAAGCAGTGTGTCAGGCCGGGCCGAGGGCCGGGCGCTCGCACCATGCTGTCGGTGACACCTCGCCGTGGCGATCAGCGACGTGACGCCCCGCTCGGCTACCGCCCGTTGATCGCCCTGGCCAGGGACGCCGCCCGGGCCGAGGTCATGATGTCCTCGAGCAGCACCGCACGGCCGGCGCCGTCCGCCAGTGGCAGCGACCAGTTCGGGTAGTCCTCCGTACCCGGGTCGTGCCGGGCCCGGCGATCGCCGACGGCGTCGGCCAGGGCGACACCGATCAGCTTGGCCGGCGTCCAGGTCAGGAACCGGTACAGCGCCTCGACCCGCTCCCGTTCGCTGGACTGCTCGCCGAGCAGACCGAGCTCCTGCAGGAACCCGAGGACGGCGGACCGGTCGGCCTCGTCGAGCACCGCGTCGTCGCCCGCCCCCCGGGACGGCGCCCCGGAACGCCCGCGGGCATCGGGATGGCCGCCCGCGAGATAGCCGGCCGCGGTCGGCAGGTCGGTGTCGGTGACCATGGCCAGGCACTGCTCGGGCCAGGCCTGCGGACGCAGCGGGCGACTCTCGTGGTCACGTTCCCACCACAGCACCGAGGTGGACAGCAGCCCCCGCTCGCGCAGGTAGTCGGCGGCCCAGGGCTCGATGCTCGCCATGTCCTCGGCGATCACGAAGGCACCGGCCCGCTGCGCCTCGAGCACCAGGATGCCGACCATCGCCTCGTGGTCGTAGCGCACGTAGGTGCCGGACGACGCGGACGCCCCCTGCGGCACCCACCACAGCCGGAACAGCCCGATGACGTGGTCGAGCCGGACGGCCCCGGAGTTGCGGAAGATGGTGCGCAACATGTCCCGGTAGGCCCGGTAGCCCTGCCCGGAGAGCCGGTCCGGACGCCACGGCGGCAATTCCCAGTCCTGGCCCTGTGGGTTGGCCGCGTCGGCCGGGGCGCCGATCGAGATGCCCCGGGCGTGCAGTTCGGGCATCGCCCAGACGTCGGCGCCGTCGGGGCTGGAACCGACCGCGATCTCCTGGATCAGGCCGACCGCCATCCCGGCGTCCACGGCCTGCCGCTGCACCGCGGCCAGCTGCTCGTCCAGGCACCACTGCAGCCACATGTGGAACTGCACCCGGTCGGCCAGCTCCTCGCGCATCTGCCCGACCGTCGGGGAGTGGAAGTCACGTACGTGCTCGGGCCAGGACGACGTCAACGGCCCGTAGTGCTCGCTCAGCGCGGCCCAGGACGCGAAGTCGAGCAGGCCCTGGCCCTCGCGTTCGCAGAAGGCGTCGAAGGCGGCCTGCCGGGAGCGCGACCGGGGCTGGGAGAAGACGGTCTCCAGGGCGAAACGCTTCGCCTCCCAGATCACGTCGCGGTCGATCGGGCCGGCGTCGAAGTTCATGCCGCGCATCGGCTCGGCCTGCCACTCGATCAGCGCGCGATCGGTGGAGGGCATGTAGGCGACCTCGCGGATCTCCTCGATGCGCAGGTGGATCGGGTGCGGGTAGCGCCGGGTCACCGGCCGGTACGGCGACGGTTCGATCGGCGAGATGATCTCGGCGGAGTGCAGCGGGTCGACCAGCACGAAGTCGGCGCCGTGCTGGTGGGCGCTCCAGACCACGAGTTCGGACAGGTCCGCCAGATCGCCCGCACCCCAGGAGTACTGCGAGCGCATCGCGTACAGGCTGGTGGTGAACCCCCAACTGCGCCGCTCGGTGATCTGCTGCGGCAGGCCGATCCGCCGCGGCGTGATCACCAGGTCCTGCTCGGCGACGCCACCGGAGTAACGCGCCTGCAACCGGTGCCAGCCCAGCGGCAGATCGCTGGGGATGACGAACGTGCTCTCCCCGATCAGCGCCTCGTCGAGAAGTTGCGGCTCGATCCAGCGCTCCTCCTGGGACAGCCGGATCCGGCCGCCCTCGTCCTCCAGGAGCACCCAGAGCTCGACCTGCTCGCCGTGCGGGGTGTGCACCGGGATGCGCGCCTGGGCGCCCTGGCGCAGCACCGTCACCTCGGGCAGCACCTGCCGCCAGCGCCGGTCGCGCAACTCGGCCAGCGAACGCTGCACCGCCCGCGGATCGACGGCGTCGACCTCGAGCGCGGCCAGCACCGCGAGCACGGTCTCCCGCGGGACCACCGTGTGGCGGCCCTGCCAGTCCCAGTACTCGGTGGCCACCCCGTGGGCCTCGGCGAGCTCCAACAGGGCAGCGTTGGGGTCCACCTCACCCTGGGGCTCGGCTTTCGGTTTCACCTGTGCCTCCTTCCGGGAGGCCGTTTGTGCACCCCCCGGAGCACTCCTGCGACGAGGAGTCCTTGTTCTCCCGGCTTCCTCGGAGGCTCCACCGGAGGCTCCACCGGAGACCCTTGCAGCGTCCGGGGAGCGATCCGCACGCGAGTTACGCCGCGCCCGGCGGCGAGCCGGGACGGGCGCTGCCGGATCGACGTCCGGCGCGGCCCCGGCCCCGCCCTGGGCGAGGTCAGGAGTCGCGGCGTCGTCGACCGACGTCTGATGCGGATCACTCACGTCTCGGCATCCTGCCAGAACTGACCGACATCGATAGTCAACACCTAGCAGGGGTCACCCAAGAGCGAGCAACTCGGCACTCTGCGTATGGCGCATAGGCTTCTGCGTGGTCCATCTGCCCTGCTCCGTGCCTGATTCACCGGCAAATCCGGAGATCGCCTCATTCCCGTCCGGCACCCGACCGGCCACCTGCCCCGAGCACCTGCCCCGAGCACCTGCCCCCGACCACCCGCCCCGACCACCGAGGACGAACCACGATGATCGCTGCCACCACCACCGGCGTCGAGAGGTGGACCGACCTGATCCTCGGCCCGCCGCTGCAGATCGTCGGCACCGTGATCGTGGCGGTACTGCTGCGCTGGCTGGCACACCGCCTGATCAACCGAGTGGCGCGGGGCCTGACCACCGGCACGGCGGGCCTGGCCGCCGTCGTCGACCGCGGCCGCGACGAGCAGTCGATCCAGGTGCAGCGGGTGCGGCAGCGCTCGGAGACGATCGCCTCGGCACTGCGCAGCCTGGCCAGCGCCGTGATCGGCACCGTGGCGGTGCTCACCGTGCTCGAGATCGCCTCGATACCGGTGGGCCCGCTGCTGGCCAGCGCCGGGATCGCCGGCGTGGCTCTGGGGTTCGGGGCGCAGAGCCTGGTCAAGGACGTGATCAACGGGATCTTCATGCTCGCCGAGGACCAGTACGGCGTGGGCGACACGGTCGACCTCGGGGTGGCGTCCGGCACGGTGGAGTCGGTGGGGCTGCGGATCACCCGGGTACGGGCCGCCGACGGCACCCTCTGGCACGTGCGCAACGGCGAGGTGCTGCGGGTCGCCAACCGGTCGCAGGGGTACGGCACCGCCACCCTGGATCTCGTGGTCGCCGAGGAGTCGGCACTCGACCGGGCCCGCGAACTGCTCGCCGAGATCGCCCGACAGGTGTGCGCCGAGGCCGCCCCCGAACTCGCGGTGCGGGACGCCGAGGTGCTGGGCGTGCAGCGCTTCGACGCGGACGGCGTCACCCTACGGGTGACCATGTCGACGGCACCGCTGCAGGAGGAGCGGGTGTTCCGCGACCTGCAGCGGCGGGTGCTCGACCGGTTCGCCGGCGCAGGGATCCGGATCAGCGGTTCGGGCACCCCTGCCGAGGTCACTGATCGGGCCGGCGGGCGAGCGGGCAGAATGGCCGAGTGAGCGAGGCACAACCCGTCGAGAAACCGACCCAGACCCCCTACGAGGCGTTCGGCGGTCACGAGACGTTCGTCCGCCTGGTCGACCGGTTCTACGAAGGCGTGGCCGACGACGAACTGCTCCGGCCGATGTACCCCGAGGAGAACCTGGACGGCGCCCGCGAACGGCTGCGGATGTTCCTCGAGCAGTACTGGGGCGGCCCGACCACCTACAGCGAACTACGCGGACACCCCCGGCTGCGGATGCGGCATGTGACCTTCCACATCGGCCCCGCCGCCCGCGACGCCTGGCTGAGGCACATGCGCGAGGCGGTCCGCAGCCTCGGGCTCAACCCGGCGCACGAGTCGCAGCTGTGGGACTACCTCGAACGGGCCGCCATGGGACTGACCAATCAGCGGTACGACCTGCCTGAGCAACCGCAACAACCCCAGTAGCCGGGGCAACCGGCAACGACCCGGGCCCGGCCCTCAGGTCTCGCTGGGGCGGTGACGCCAGGTGATCGGCGTGTCCCGCCAGGCCTCCAACGACGTCCGCTCACTCTCGGTGAGCCGCCGCGGCCGGTGCCGCTCCAGGTCGTAGGGAACCAAGGTCACCTCGGCCCGGGCGTAGACCGTCGGACGGCCGGAGCCGGCCTCGAGGCCCGCCTCGGTCGCGGCGTCGTCCAGCACTTCGTGTCCCAGATCGAAACTCGCGGCCGACATGCTGCTCAGCCACATGTCGATCGCCACCGGCGCCGGCCGGTAGACCAGCGGCACCAGGTACTCGATCTGCTGCCTGGCCACGATCAGCCCGGTGCTCACCACCGAACCGCCCTCGTCGCTGCCCTCCGCCGCGAACAGCACCACCCGGGCGTCCTCGAGCAGCCGCAGGAACTGGACGTTGTTGACGTGCCCGTAGGCGTCCATGTCGGACCAGCGCAGCGGGGTCATCACTCGGCGGCGACTCACGACGCACATCTTGGCCGATCCCCACGCTGCACACGGTGTTCATCGGTGTGATGGCTGATTGATCATCTTCGTAACTATTCGGAATCTGATGAACACCTTGTGTAACCTTGGCCAAGCTGCAACCAGGCGGACGGGCACAGCAGCCGGTGGACCGGAGGGGTGTACACCGGCCGCTCCGCCCGGCGGCTGGACGGGGAGCACCGGCTCGGGCAGCCTCGTCTCGTGCCGGATCCAGAGCCCAGCCCCCCTCAGGCCACACCCGTCGGCGACGCCGAAGGTGCCGCCCAGCTCCCACCGCGGGCCCCCTGGCCGGACGGCCCGCCGTCCGGCGGTGGTTCGAGCGATACCCCGCCCTCGGTCGACCCCGAACCCGCACGCGGCACCCTGGCCGCACTGTTGGCCCTGCTCGATCTTCACGAGGCGCCCGAGATCGGGCCGGACACCTTCGTCGGTCAGAGCGAGCGACAGGCCTGGAGCCGGGTCTACGGCGGTCAGGTGCTGGCCCAGGCCCTGGTCGCCGCGCAGCGCACCGTCGACCCGGCCGGCCGCGACCGGCCGGTGCACTCGCTGCACGGCTACTTCCTGCGGGCGGGAGACGACACCGAACCGATCACCTTCGAGGTGCAACGGCTGCGCGACGGACGCTCGTTCACCGTCCGCCGGGTGAACGCGATGCAGTTCGGCAAGGTGATCCTGACCATGTCGGCGTCGTTCCAGCTGCCCTCCCCCGGCATCCGGCACGCACTCACGATGCCACCGGCGCCCGACCCGGACTCGTTGCCGTCGCTGCACGAGCGCTATCAGGACGTCGCCTCCGCCGGCGAGATCCGGTCGCTGCGGCGCCGTCCGGTGCATCTGCGGCATGTCACCGCACCGCCCTACCTGACCGCCTCGCCCGAGCGCCAGGCGGCGGCGCAACTGTGGATGCGCACCGTCGGTGACATCCCCGGCGCCTGGGACACCCCGGCGATCCATGCCGCCGTACTCACCTATGCCAGCGACTACGCGATGTTCGAGCCGATTCTGCGCCGGCACGGTCTGCACTACGGCCAGCCCGGGGTGAACCTGGCCAGCCTGGATCACGTCATCTGGTTCCATCGACCGGTCCGGATCGACGACTGGGTACTGGTCGACCTGAACTCGCCGAGCGCAAGCGGAGCTCGTGGCCTCGGCCTGGCCGAGATGTACAGCCAGGACGGCACGCTGGTCGCCACCGTGGGCCAGGAGGGCATGGTCAGGACCTCCGACGAGGTGACCCGAAGTACACAGCCCTGACGGCGAACCCTGACAGCGCGAGTCTGACGGCAGGGACGACAGCGCCGGGATTCGAATCGGCGTGACACAGTTCGGCCCGAGCCGGACAGGAACAAGCATGACCACGACCGAGCGCGGTGCGCGGGAGCTCCGCTTTCGAGAGCTCTACACCGCCGCCTATCCCGGTTTGCTGCGGTTCGTCACCCGCCGGGTGCATCCCAGCCACGCCGAGGACGTCGTCGCCGAGACCTTCATGATCGCCTGGCGCCGCATGGACGACGTGCCCGAGCGCCTCGAGGACGCCCGCGCCTGGCTCTACGGCACGGCCCGCAACGTCGTACTCAACTCACAGCGGAGCACCGGACGGCGGGAGGCCCTCGCCGTCCGGATTGCCCGGTCGGCGACGACCGAACACGCCGAGCGGGTCGATAACACGGTCGACCACATTCACCGTCTTGATCTCGCGGCGGCCTGGCCACGGCTCAGCAGCACCGATCAGGAGGCCCTGGCGCTCACCGCCTGGGACGGTCTGGACGGCCCCGAGGCGGCGGCCGTGCTCGGCATCTCCGCGGTCGCCTACCGGCTGCGACTCTCTCGCGCCCGGCGCGCCCTTCGCCGGCTGCTCGCGGACGGCGATCGCCCGGCCGCTCCGGGCATCGGCCGGTCCGCGGCCGATCACGCGACGAACACCCCCGCGCTCCTGGAAGGACCGAACCGATGAGCACCCGTCCTCGCCCACTGCCCTCTTCCGACACGGTCATGACCGCGCTGCGCGACGTCGATCCGGCCCCTGCCGCCACGCTGACTCCGGGGCAGACCGAGCGCGCCCGGCTCACCCTGGAGCGGGTGCTGGCCACCGACCCGGACGCCGCGGCGTCCGGGCCCGCGGCCCGTCCGGCACCTTCCGGACGCCGCCGCGCCCTGCGCTGGGCCACCCCGGCCGCGACGGCGCTGGCGCTCGGGATCACCTTGTGGCCGGGGTCGGCAGGTCCGCGGGACCTCGCCTTCACCTCCTGGACGGCGGTGCCCCAGCGCGTGACCTTGGACGCCGCGGGCGAAGCGTCCGAATACTGCCGCGCCCACCTGGGCGAGCACACCGACGCGGCAACCGAGGCCGCGACCCGCGCCTCCCGGGTGGCCTTCGCCGAACGCCGCGGCGAGTGGACCTACGTGATGCTCAACGGCGACAACGGGTTTCAGGGCACCTGCCTGACCGACAGCAGCTTCGAGGAGGGGATGAGCGGTGCGGTCGGCACGCCGCTCGGGTACCGGCCACCGGGCCCTCGGGAGCTCGTGATCGGCAACTGCTGCGGCGGCGGCGGCACGATCAAGGACGGCAAGAAGAACTACATCGGCGAGGTCTCCGGCTACGCCGGGACCCAGGTGCGGGCGATCACGGCGCACACCGCCGCCAAGGGCGAGGTGCAGGCCACCGTTGCGGACGGATCGTTCGCCGCCTGGTGGCCGGACAACGACAGCGACACCCGGCGGGAGACCTCGATCTCCTTCGACGTCACCTTCACCGACGGGACGACGAAGCAGCTGACGCTGCCGACCGGTCGATAGGTCACTGCTCCCGCCGAACTCAGTCGCGGGTGAGCTTGCGGTAGGTGACCCGGTGCGGACGGGCCGCCTCGGGGCCCAGCCGGGTGACCTTGTTCTCCTCGTAGGCGGCGAAGTTGCCCTCGTACCAGTACCACGTCGAGGGATCCTCGTCGGTGCCCTCGTAGGCGAGGATGTGCGTCGCCACCCGGTCCAGGAACCAGCGGTCGTGCGAGATCACCACGGCGCAGCCGGGGAACTCGAGCAACGCGTTCTCCAGCGAGCCGAGGGTCTCGACGTCCAGGTCGTTGGTCGGTTCGTCGAGCAGCAGCAGGTTTCCGCCGAGCTTGAGGGTGAGCGCCAGGTTCAGCCGGTTGCGCTCACCGCCGGAGAGCACCCCGGCCGGCTTCTGCTGGTCGGGGCCCTTGAACCCGAACGCGGAAACGTAGGCGCGAGAAGGCATTTCGACCTGACCGACCTTGATGTGGTCGAGCCCGTCGGAGACCACCTCCCAGACCGTCTTCTTCGGGTCCAGGCCCTCGCGGGACTGGTCGACGTACGCGATCTTGACCGTCTCGCCGACCTTCAGCTCGCCGGAGTCGACCGGTTCGAGCCCGACGATGGTCTTGAACAGGGTGGTCTTGCCGACGCCGTTCGGGCCGATCACACCGACGATCCCGTTGCGCGGCAACGAGAACGAGAGTCCGTCGATGAGAACCCGGTCGCCGAACCCCTTCTTCAGCTTCGTGGCCTCGATGACCTGGCTGCCCAGCCGCGGGCCCGGCGGGATCTGGATCTCCTCGAAGTCGAGCTTGCGGGTGCGCTCGGCCTCGGCCGCCATCTCCTCGTAGCGGGCCAGTCGCGCCTTCGACTTGGTCTGGCGGCCCTTGGCGTTCTGCCGCACCCAGTCCAGTTCTTCCTTGAGCCGCTTGGCGAGCTTGGCGTCCTTGCGGCCCTGCACCTGCAGACGTTCCTGCTTCTTCTCCAGGTAGGTCGAGTAGTTGCCCTCGTACGGGTAGAGCCGGCCGCGGTCGATCTCGGCGATCCACTGCGCGACGTTGTCGAGGAAGTACCGGTCGTGGGTGACCGCGATGACGGCGCCCTCGTACTGGGCCAGGTGCTGCTCGAGCCAGAGCACGCTCTCGGCGTCCAGGTGGTTGGTCGGTTCGTCGAGCAGCAGCAGGTCGGGCTTGGACAGCAGCAGCTTGCACAGCGCGACCCGGCGGCGCTCACCGCCGGAGAGCACCTTCACATCGGCGTCCGCAGGCGGGCAACGCAACGCGTCCATCGCCTGCTCGAGCTGCGCGTCGAGGTCCCAGGCGTCGGCGTGGTCGATGTCCTCCTGGAGCTTGCCCATCTCTTCCATGAGCTCGTCGGAGTAGTCGACCGCCATCTTCTCGGCGATGTCGTTGTAGCGGTCGAGCTTGACCTTGAT
>DAIOVT010000132.1:0-9233 GCA_036758885.1 Kineosporiaceae bacterium | reverse complement strand
AGCAACCACCACCGACCCGAACCTGCTGCCGTTCAAGGCCGGCATCGCGGCCGGCAGCCGGGCCGTGATGATCTCCTCCGCCCGGTACCCGGGGCTGGACCCGCGCCGTCCGGCGCCGTTCTCGTACGACATCGTCACCAAACTGCTGCGCAACCAGCTCGGCTACACCGGCATCGCGATCTCCGACGACCTCGGGGCCGCGAAGGCCCTCTCCAAGTACCCGGTCGGTGCCCGCGCCGTCGGATTCATCGGTGCCGGCGGGGACATCGTGCTCACGGTGCGTGGCAAGGACGCATCGGTGATGCGCTCCGCGTTGATGAAACAGGCTGCCGGATCACCGGTCTTCGCCCGGCGTCTCGACCAGGCAGTCACCCGGGTGCTGGTCGGCAAGATCAATGCCGGCCTGATCAGTTGTGGTTCCTGACCGGCGCCGTCCGGCTGTTCTCGTGGACGAGCGGCGAGCCTAGGCTTGCCGGACCCTGCGGCACCCACGACCGCACGGCCGAGGAGGGGAGCGCCGCCATGAAGGCCCTGGACCGCAAGCTGGCCACCATCACGTCCGGCACGTACGCGCCCGGTGACTTCATTCTGGCCGACGCCAAGGACGCCGACATGGCCCACGGTGTGCAGGCGCCGGGCGTCGATCCGGTGCGCGGAGGCCCCGGGTTCCGCACCCGGCCGGAGTTTCTCGGGCACATGACCGAGGAGATCCGCGCCGAGGCCGTCGACATCATGCTGACCTCGGTCTCCAACGGCGAGCGACTGGTGCGCGACGGGATCTTCGCCGACTCCAAGGTGACCCTCGCGGTGCGTGGCAACGACACCACCGACGTCTGGAACCCCCGCGGCGGCAACTACGCGAGCCATCCGTCGATGCCGTTCGCCACCGCCAATCTCGAACGGGTACGCGACTTCTGCTCGCTGGTGCTCTACTCGGTGACCTTCAACAACCACATCGAACACGACGTGCGCACCCTCGAGGCCTTCGCCGAGTTCCGGGCGCGGGCACACGCCGCGGGCGTGCAGTACTTCCTCGAGGTCTTCAACCCGAACGCGCCGGTCGACCTCGACCCGCAGGACGTCGGCCCATTCGTCAACGACCACATCATCCGCCTGCTCGCCGGGGTGGCGCAGGCGGAGCGTCCGCTGTTTCTCAAGGTCGTCTACAACGGCCCCGCGGCACTGAGCGAGTTGAGCGGGCACGACCCGAGCCTGGTCGTCGGCATTCTCGGCGGCTCGGCGGGCACCACCCGCGACACCCTCGAACTGCTGCACCAGGGTGAGCGCCACGGCGCCCGGGTCGCGCTGTTCGGCCGCAAGGTGCAGCGGGCACAGTCGCAGCTCGATCTGCTGGCCGCCATGCGGGCGGTCGTGGACGGCCAACTGACTCCCGAGGACGGCGTCTCGCAGTACCACAAAGCCTTGCAGGAGAAGGGAATCAGCCCGAGTCGAGCACTCGCCGACGACCAGCGGATCACCGACCCGGTGCTGCAGGGCTGAGCCGTTGACGACGCCGCCAGAGCCCCCCGGACGCTTCGGGGTGCTCTGTGCGGGAACGGTTCTGGTCGACGTGACGAAACGGGTCGACCGGTTCGCCCGTCCCGATCGGTTGGCGTTGATCGACCGGGTCACCCTCAGCACCGGCGGTCCGGCACTGAATCTCGCGGCCGACCTGGCCCGGCTGGGTGGCGGTTATCCGCTCGGCATCGCCGGCATGATCGGCGACGACGCCCACGGCGCCTTCCTCACCGAACAGCTGCACCGGCTCGGCGTCGACACCTCGAGGCTGCGGGTCACCGATGCCGCATCGACGTCGTTCACCGACGCAATGGTGCTGCGCGAGAACGGGTCTCGGGCCTTCTACCATCATGTCGGAGCGAACGCGCTGTTCACCCCGGACGACGTCGGCATCGCCGACTCGACCGCGCGCATCATGCATCTCGGCGCGCCCGGTCTGCAGCCCGGCCTGGACGCCGACGGTGGCGCGGGCTGGGTCGACCTGCTCGCCCGGGCCCGGGCCGCGGGCATGCACACCAACCTCGAACTGGTCTCGATCGACCCCGAGACGCTGCGCAGTGTCGCCGGACCCGCTCTGCCGCACCTGGATTCACTGATCGTCAACGAGATCGAGGCGTCCGCGCTGGCCGGCGTCCGGCTCGAGCCGATGGGTCCGGACGACGCCGACTGGGGCGCGATCGAGCGTGCCGCCCATGACCTGTTCCGCCGCGGCGTGCGGCGGCTGGTCGCCGTCCACTGCCCGGCGGGGGCCGTGGCGGTGACCGCCGACGGCCGGGTGCATCGCCAGGGATCGGTGCGATTGCCCGCCGAACTGCAGGTCAACGCCACCGGAGCCGGGGATGCCTTCGCGGCCGGCGTGATCCACGGCCTGCACGAGGGCTGGGACGCTGCCGCGGGTCTTCGGGCCGGCGTGTGTGTCGCGGCGGCATGCCTGACCGGCGTGGGCACCAATGACGGCATCCCCCCGCTGGCCGACTGCCTCGCCCTGGCCGAGCAGTACGGCTTTCGCGCCGTCGGCTCGGCAGGCGGTCCCGGGTCGGCCAGACTCGAACCGTGAAGGTCTTCGGCTGGCTGGTGCTCATCCTCGTCTTCGTCGACGAGATTCTCTGTTGTGTCGCAGCGGGGGTCGCCGGGTACCACTGGTTCGGGGCCGCGGGTGCCGTGGCGGGACCATTGGTCGTCGTGGCGGTGTGGTCGCAGTTCGCCTCGCCCCGGGCACGTTTCGCCGGTCCGGTGCTGCGCCCGGTGGTCAAGGTGCTGGTCTTCGGGCTGTGCTCGCTGGGGCTGATCCTGGCCGGGTACCCCACCTGGGGCGTGCTGCTGGCGATCTTCTCGGCGGTCGTGAACGGGCTGGCGCAGCTGCCGTCGATCCGGGCCCTGACGGTCCGGCCCGAATGAGTGCCCGCCTCCGCCCGGGCAGTTCTGCATGATCACGCCAGGCGGGGCAGGCAGTTCTGCATGATCACGCGGGGCGGGGGAGGCGGTTCTGCATGATCACGGGGAGGGGTTCTGCGTGGTCACGCTGGGCTGACGATAGGTGAGCCTTTGTGGTTCTGAGCACCATCACGGGTGCAGGATGACCCGGTGATCGACCTGTTGCGGCGATACCTGCCGCCCTATCGCACGCAAGTGATCGTGGTCATGGTGTTGCTGCTCGGCCAGGCGGTGGGAAACCTGGCGTTGCCGACACTGAACGCCGACATCATCAACGACGGAGTACTGACCGCCGACCTGGGCAAGATCTGGACCCTGGGCGGGGTGATGCTGGCGATCTCGGTGGTGCTCGGCATCGCCGCGATCCTGACCACCTACCTCGCTGCCCGGATCGGCATGGGGGTGGGCCGTGACCTGCGCCGCGACGGGTTCGCCGCCGTGCAGACGTTCTCGCTCAAGGAGATGAACTCGCTGGGGGCGCCGTCCCTGATCACCCGCACCACCAACGACGTGCTGCAGGTGCAACTGCTGATCATGATGGGCCTGAACCTGATGGTGCTGGCGCCGATCTCGGTGATCGGTGGCGTGATCATGGCGCTCTACGAGAGCGCCCGGCTGTCGCTGGTGCTGGTGGTGATCCTGCCGCTGATGGTGGTGGTGATGGCGGTGACGCTGACCCGGGCGATCCCGATCTTCCGCTCGGTGCAGACCAAGATCGACATGATCAACCGGGTGCTGCGGGAGAACCTCACCGGTATTCGGGTGATCCGGGCGTTCGTGCGCACCAAGCACGAGGAGAAGCGGTTCGCCGCCGCCAACGACGACCTCACCGACACCCAGCTCTCGGTGGCCCGGCTGCTGGCGATCACGATGCCCGCGCTGTTCTTCATCATCAACCTGTCCAGCGTCGGTGTGGTCGGCTTCGGCGGCAAGCTGATCAGCGACGGCGACCTCGAGATCGGCACGTTGACCGCGTTCATCAGCTACATGATGCAGATCCTGTTCTCGGTGCTGATGGCCGTCGTCGCGATCACCATGATCCCGCGCGCCGCGGCCTCGGCCGACCGCATCCTCGAGGTGCTGGACGTCGAGCCGGTGGTCGCCGACCCCGCCCCCGCGAAGGTGAAGAGCCTTCCGCCGCTGCGGGTCACGAGCGAGGAACAGAGCGAGCAGCAGATCGAGGACGGCGCCCCCGGCCGGCCGCTGGTCGAGTTCCTGGACGTCGACTTCCGCTACCCCGGTGCCGAGCAACCGGTGCTCTGTGACATCACTCTCGACATCGTCACCGGCGGCACCACCGCCATCGTGGGCAGCACCGGATCGGGCAAGAGCACCCTGCTCAACCTGATCCCACGGCTGTTCGACCCGACCCAGGGCGAGGTGCGCTACGACGGTGTCGACCTGCGCGACCTGCCCCGTGAGGAGTTGTGGTCACGGATGGGCCTGGTGCCGCAGCGCGCCTTCCTGTTCAGCGGCACCATCGCCGACAACCTGCGGTTCGCCAAGCCCGACGCCACCGAGACCGAGATGTGGCAGGCCCTGGACGTCGCCCAGGCCTCCGAGTTCGTCTCCGCCCTCTCCGACGGCCTGCAGGCGCGGGTCGAGCAGGGCGGCGCCAACTTCTCCGGCGGGCAGCGGCAGCGGCTGGCGATCGCCCGGGCGCTGGTGCGCCGTCCGCCGTTGTTGCTCTTCGACGACAGTTTCAGCGCCCTCGACTACGCCACCGACGCACGGCTTCGGGCAGCGCTCGCCAGCAAGGTCAGACATGCGGCCAAAGTTGTTGTCGCGCAACGGGTCAGTACGATCCGGCACGCCGATCTGATCGTCGTGCTGGACGGCGGCCGGATCGTCGGCACCGGCCGGCACGAGGACCTGCTGGCGAGCTGTGAGACCTACCGCCAGATCGTCGACTCGCAGTACACCCCGGAGGCGGCGTGAGCGCCCCGGCCCGGACCGCCGGGCCGGCCGGACGTCCCGGTGGCCGCCCCGGGGGCGGCGGTCCGCCCTGGATGGGCGGCGGCGCACCCACGAGCAAGGCGGAACACACCGCGGCCACGGCGAAACGGCTGTTCGGCCTGCTCGACCGGGACCGCCCGGTGCTGCTCGTGGTGATGCTGATGGCGATCCTGTCGGTGGGCTTCCAGGTCGCCGGGCCCCGGCTGCTCGGCAAGGCCACCGACATCATCTTCGAGGGTGTGATCAGCCAGCAGCTCGGCCGGCAGATGCCGGCCGGCACCACGCAGGAACAGGCGGTGGCCGCCCTGCGCGCGGGTGGCCAGGACCGGATCGCCGACATGGTCGCGGCGCTGCCGAACCTGGTGCTCGGTCAGGGCATCGACATGGGTGCCCTGTGGAACGCGCTGTTCGTGGTGATCGGGATCTACGCGCTGGCAACGCTTTTCACCTGGCTGCAGGCCTACCTGATGGCCGGGGTGACCCAGCGCGCCGTCCATCGGTTGCGCGAGCAGGTCGACCTCAAGCTCGGCCGCTTGCCGCTGAAGTACTTCGACACCACACCGCGTGGCGACCTGCTCAGCCGGGTCACCAACGACATCGACAACATCAACACCGGTCTGCAGCAGTCGCTGACCCAGGTGATCACCTCGGTCGCAACGGTTCTCGGAATCCTCGGGATGATGCTGTGGATCAGCCCGCTGCTGGCCCTGATCGCGGTGATCACGGTGCCGCTGTCGTTCATCGTCACGATCCTGGTGGCGCGGCGCTCCGGCCCGCAGTTCGCCGAGCAGTGGAAGTGGACCGGCACGCTCAACGGCCACGTCGAGGAGATGTTCTCCGGGCACGATCTGGTCGCCGTCTACGGCCAGCGGGAGAAGTCGCTGCAGACCTTCTCCGAGGCCAACGAGAAGGTCTACTCCTCGAGCCTGAAGGCGCAGTTCATCTCCGGTGTGATCATGCCCGCCACCAACGTGATCGGGAACCTCGGCTACGTCGCGATCGCGGTGGTCGGTGCCATCAGGATCACCTCCGGGCAGATGAGCCTGGGCGACGTGCAGGCGTTCATCCAGTACTCCCGGCAGTTCACGATGCCGATCACCCAGCTCGCCTCGCAGGCGAACATGGTGCAGTCGGCGCTCGCCTCGGCCGAGCGGGTCTTCGACCTGCTGGACGCCGAGGAGGAGAGCCCGGACCCGGCCCCGGTGCCGCAGCTGGCCGGTCGTGCCGAGGGGCACGTCGAGTTCGACGACATCAGCTTCGGCTACAGCCCCGACAAGCCGTTGATCACCGGTCTCACCCTCGAGGCGATGCCCGGCCAGACGGTGGCGATCGTCGGCCCGACCGGCGCCGGCAAGACCACGCTGGTCAACCTGCTGATGCGGTTCTACGAGCTGGACGGCGGGGCGATCCGGCTGGACGGCGTGAACATCGCCGACCTGCCGCGGGAGCAGCTGCGCCGCAACATGGGCATCGTGCTGCAGGACACCTGGCTGTTCGCCGGCAGCGTGGCCGACAACATCCTGTACGGGGCGCCGCCGGGATCGGTCGATCGCGACCGGATGCTGGCGGCGGCCGAGGCGGCGCATGTCGACCACGTCGTGCGCACCATGCCCGACGGCTACGACACCGAGCTCGACGACGACGCCTCGAACCTGTCCAGCGGTGAGAAGCAGCTGCTGACCATCGCCCGGGCCTTCCTGGCGGACCCGGCGATCCTGATCCTCGACGAGGCGACGTCCTCGGTGGACACCCGCACCGAGGTGCTGGTGCAGGAGGCGATGAACCGGTTGCGCGCCGGGCGCACCAGCTTCGTCATCGCGCATCGGCTCTCCACGATCCGGGGCGCCGACGTGATCCTGGTGATGGAGGACGGCGACGTGGTCGAACGCGGCACGCACGAGCAGCTGCTCGCCGCCGGCGGTGCCTACGCCCGGCTGTACCAGAGCCAGTTCTCCGAGCCGATCATCGAGGAGGAACCGGCCACTCCGGTACCCGGGATCCCCCTCCCGGGGCCAGCCGCGGCGGGTGCGTCCGAACGGGTGAGCGAGACGTCCGGCGAATGAACGGTTCTGCCGTCAAAGTCAGGTTAAATCGCAGATATCGGTCCTGACCTGCTGCTCCGCCCGGGGCATGGTGTCGCTGTCCGTAGGCACCACGCCTGGTTGAAGACGTAACGTTTGGCTGGTCGAGGGTCGTCCGGCAGATCCAGGACGGCGTCGGGCCTCGACGAGTGGGTCACTTCCGGTGACCCACATCGAGAGAGGTGAGGCATGCCTGGTAAGGGAAAGCGGTGGTCCGGGCCGTCGTTCTCGTCGTCGTTCTCGCAGTCCCAGACCCGGTCGCGTTCGCGGTCGCACTCGCAGCCGGCGACCCATGATCAGGACGTGCCGGAGACGCGCCACGACCAGCTCGAGGAGCCCCAGCTCACCGACCCCTTCGCCGCGTTCGACCCGCCGGCCTGGATCGACATCACCGACTCGGCGATCGCCGCGATGGACGACGCCACCCGGCACAGTGCGCCGCCGCCCGGGGTGCTGCGCACCAACGACGTGAGCCCCGGCGCCGAGCCGGGCGCCGTCCCGGTGCCGGACACCGGCTCGATCTCCCCGGTCACCCCGCTGCCCTGGTCGGCCGCCGAGCTGCGCTGGTCGGACAGCTCGTTCGACCCGTTCCTGCCGAGCACCGGACACCCCGAGCCGCCGTCCTTCGACGACATCCCGGACACCACCCGGCTGCCCTTCGTGCGTCCGCCCGAGGCCGAACTGACCACCTACTCGGCCGAGCACCCGCCGACGATCGCGCAGCGGATCCTGCCGCAGCCCGCCGAACCCGAGCCGGAGGAGGCGCCGTCCGGCGTCGGGCTCGAGCTGGCGCCGGGCGCGGCGCAGATGCGTCTGCTCGGACCGCACACCCCGCCCTCGGGCGAGACCCCGATGCGCTCGTTCTCGGAGGGCTGGGCGCTCAGCAACGAGATCGTGCACAAGCGGCCGTCGCGCCGCCGCCGGTTCGCGGTGCTCGGCGGCGTCGGCGCGGCCGCGGCGGCTGCCACGGTGCTGGCGTTCACCCTGCTGCAGGGTCCCGGAGGCGGCGTCCAGCTGGAGATGGGCCCCTTCGGCGGCGGCGACTCCAGCCAGGCGGGTACCGCCGACAACGGTGCGGCGCAGGCACCGGATGCGGCCACGCCGGCACCGGAACGTGACGACGTGGCGGCGGTGCCGTCGGTGGTCCCGACGCCGCAGCGTGCGGTGGAGCTGGCGACGCCGGTGCCCCGCGGCGGCTCGGGTGCCGATCAGGGTGCGGGAGCGGGTGCCGGCGTGGGGCCGGCGCCGGCGGCCGGCACGACCACCCGAGCCACGCCCCGGGCGGCCACGCCCAAGGCCACGACCCCGGCGGCGACCCCGGCCCGGAGCACCCCGCGGGTCACCGCGACCGCCGTGCAGCCGACCGCTCCGGCCACCAGCACGCCGCGCCCCACCGCGACCCGCACGACCGGCAGCGCAACCTCGTCGGGCAGCGGGACCGGCTCCGGGTCGAACTCGAACACCGGCACCGGGTCGAGTTCTGGTTCCGGGTCGAACACCGGCAGTGAGACGGGTTCGACGCCGACCGGCCGCACCATCGAGACCGGTCCCCGGGCGCCGTCCTCGGCACCGATCCCTGTTCAGGAGTCGCCCGCGGCGCCCAGCGCCGCCTCCGCTGCCGCCGCCGAATGAGCCAACCCCCGCCGTGATCATGCAGAGGTGATCGTGCAGCTGTAGGGCGTGCAGTTCTGCATGATCACGCCGGGTCGGGGGTACCGCTGCCGGTGGCGGCCCTGGTCAGCCGGTCGATGATCGCCGGGATCAGCGCGTCACCGTCGGCCGGGCCCGTTCCGGGGGCGGGAGCGATCGCCACCACCTCGGCCAGCCCCAGTTCGTCGGCGCTGCGCAGCGCGGTGTAAAGGGCGCGTGCGTACTGCTCGGCATCGGCGGGCTCGGCCAGCCGCACCACACCCGCCGGAGTCGGTACCCCGCGTGCGGCGATCAACCCGATCGTGGACGGCGCCCCCGCGGCCGGCGGCTGCGGCGGCTCGGTCCCGGCGGGCAGCAGGTGCACCCGGGCCCGCGGCGCGTAGTGCGCGGCCAGCGTTCCCGGTGCCCGGGACACCCCGCCGGACGGCGCCCGCTGCGTCACCCGGACCCCGCCGGCCGCGCCCACCACGGCGGCCGAGATCGCCCCCGGACGCAGGATCACCGGCTCTGGCGAGGTGCAGTCGACGATCGTCGACTCGATCCCGATCCGGCTGGAACCGGCCTGTAACACCTTGTCCGACAACGGGTCCAGCG
>DAIOVT010000131.1:0-9316 GCA_036758885.1 Kineosporiaceae bacterium | reverse complement strand
GCCGAGGTGATCAGCAGCGGCAGTTCCGCCGGCCCGAACAGCAACAGCGACGAGATCAGCAGTGGCCCGGCCACGAAGACCACCTCGATGATCACCCCTTCGAGGGCGAAGGCCGCACGACGCTCCTCGTCGGCCTCGAGCAGTACCCGCCAGGCGCCGCGCATCGCCGGGGAGATCGGCGGGAAAGCCAGCCCCACTCCGGCCGCGAGCACGAACAGCACCGGCATCGACGCACCCCGGGCGATGCTCAGGGTCAACGCGATCAGCAGCCCGCCGGAGACCAGACCCAGCGGCAGCAGCACCTTCGACTGCCCGTAGACGTCGAGCCGTGACCCCCAGAACGGAGTGCCGATCGCCACCGCGAGGGTGAACGCCGCGGTCACCGCGCCGGCCTGGGAGTAGTTGTCCCGCGCGGACTGCACCAGCAGCACGATCCCCAGCGGGGCCATCGAGATCGGCAGCCGGCCGAGCAGGGCGAGCAGGAACGGGGCGGCGGCCCCTCGGCGGGTGAGGATCCGGCGGTACAAGTGCATTCATCCCACCTATCACGGCGGGAGGCCTTGCCGACAGTCGATTACCGAAGGACCCTGCGCACGTCCCGCCGCCACGGCGTGCAGTTCTGCATGATCACGGCGGGGGTGGGTCAGGGGCGGTTGCGGCCGAAGAGCCGGCCGAGCAGACCCGAGGTGGACGACGTCCGCACCGGCGCCGTCCGGCCGGCCGGCCGGGACGCATCGCGCGCTGCCTGCTGCGCCGGGGCCTGGCCCGAGGTTCGCCCGGACGACTGGCCCGAGGCGCTCGGCGGTGGCGAGCGCAACGGCACGGGGGCGTTGTAGTCGGTGGTCGCGATGGCGTGCACGACCTGGGCCTCGGTGAACGACTCCGAACCCGGAATGGTCGGTACGAACCCGACCAGCATGCCGTTGCGCATGATCTGCGCCTCGAGTGCCGCGGTGCCGTCGGTGTCCCAGACCGCGACCCGGTCGTCGTCCACCCGTACCCGGACCCCGAACTGGTAGACGCCGGCCCGTTCGACATGGGCGACGACGCCGTAACCGCGCAGTGCCTCGACCACTCGCTTCGCGCCCGGCTCATCCATACGACCCAGGCTAAGCACGGTTTCTGCGCATTTCCTGAGTGCAGGCTGTGCACAGGCACCCAGGGGACTCACAGCCGGACTCACACAAGGCTGACGCAAGGCTCACAGACGGCCGGGCGGACGGCGGGTCGTCGGGTGCCGGTTCTCGCGGCGTTGCGTGTTGCGACTGCCCGGCCGGCAACGCGCCGCCAGCGTGCCCTGCGGACCGCAGCCCGGCGGGGCGCCCTCGCCCTCGCCGAGCCGCTCGTCGGCCAGCCGCGCCAACCGCAGTTCCGCCTGCACGAGGCCGGGCGAGTCGGCAGCGGTCAGCGTGCGCAGGGTGCCGACCATCATCTTGGCGGCCTGCCGGGGCAGCGCCTCGCCCCGTGTGGTCAGCGGGATCAGGCTGCGGTGGTCGGGGGCGAGCGTGGCCGCCGCCCCGTGGAAGAGCGCCTGGTAGGCGGGCCACATCGAGGTGGGCAGGGGCGGGTTGCGCAGGAAGTGCAGCACCTGGTCGGCGGCCGGGGTCCAGGCGAGCTCGGGCTCGAAGTCGAGCAGCGCGTGCCCCAGATCGATCCGCGACCGGGGCGGGTCGGTGACCCCGACCAGTTCGCCCGCCACCGCCCACTCGGCCACGTAGTCGTCGGCCAGGCCGCGGTCCCAGCGCATCGGGTCGGCGCTGAAGTGCCGGAACGAGGACAGGCAGGAATCGGTGAAGGCGATGTGCACCCAGGCGAGCAACCGGCCGTCGTCCGCCCGGTAACCCCGGGTCTGGCCGGATGCGTCCAGGTAGGTGCCGCGCACCTTCTTGTGCATCGAGCGCACCCGCAGCGCCTCACGGTTGGCGGCCGCCCGGCTGCCGAAGGTGGTGACCATGATCCAGCGATTGGTCCGGGCCAGCCGGGCCAGCCCGTTCTCCCGGTAGGTCGAGTGCGCGTCGACACCGGCCACCGCCCCCGGGTGCAGCATCTGCAACATCAGCGCCCGCAGACCGCCGACCAACAGGCAGAGGTCACGGTGCACCCGCCAGGTCGCCGATCCCGGGCCGAAATAGCCCTCGTCGTCGCCGTCGGCGAGGGCCAGCACCCAGGCCGGCAGATCACGTTGTCCGCCAACGATCGATCGCAGCCCATCCTGGGTGCGGGCGGACAAGGCCGACCACACCGGAGTGCGCTGAACAAGGCGGCTGGGACTGGCCACAGTGCTAACCATGCGGGGGTGCAACCGCGCAGCCAAGACCTCAGGAAGCACTATGACGGGATGCAACTGAAGCATCACTGGAACGCACCCAAAACAGTGCAAAAACAGATCAACTTCGCAGTTCAGGGCATGTTTCGCAATTTGCCGCGGTGAACAAGGACGCTTCACCGGCGGTTGACAACCCCGGCTCCAGGCTCCTCACGCACTCGGCCGGCAGCCGATCGGCCGGTCCTCGACGGCGTCGCCGGAGCCTTACCGTGAGCCCCATGACATCGTCTGGTGATCGGGTGAATCCGGCCGGATCCGGGTCTCTGGTCGGCGCCGGGTTCATGCTGCTGGCCGCCCTGCTCTTCGGCATCAACGGCAGTGTCAGCAAGGCCGCCCTGACCGACGGGGGCATCACCTCGGTGCACCTGGTCACCCTGCGGATCATCCTGGCCGCGATCGTCTTCGCCCTGATCGCCGCACTGCGCGCCCCGGCCTCGCTCAAGGTCACCCGCCGGGATCTGGGCCTGATCACCGCGCACGCGATCGTCGGGGTGGCCATGGTGCAGTGGCTCTACTTCGTGGCGATCGCCCGCATGCCGGTCAGTGTGACCCTGCTGATCGAGTTCACCGCGCCGCTCTACATCGCTCTGTGGGTGCGCTTCGTGCACAAACGCACGGTGCACGGCCGGGTCTGGGCGTCCCTGCTGCTGATCATCGTCGGCCTCGCCCTGGTCGCCCGGGTCTGGCACGGACTGACCTTGGACGGCGTCGGGCTGGCCGCCGCCGTCGTCGCGGCGTTCTCGCTCTCGGTGTTCTACCTGCTCGGCGAACGCGGTGTCGGACAACGGGATCCCTGGTCGCTGGCCGCCTGGAGCTTCGGCATCGCCGCGGTGTTCTGGACGATCGTCGGCCGGCCCTGGACCTTTCCCTTCGAGCAACTGAACGCCCCGATCACGCTCAGCGGTATCGGACTGACCGGGCCGGGATGGCTCTACCTGACCGCCGTGGTACTGCTCGGCACCGTGGCGCCGTTCGGATTGAGCCTGATGGGGCTGCGCCGCATCGGCGCCGCCCGGGCCGGGCTGCTGGCCACCGCGGAGCCGCCCCTGGCCGGGCTGCTGGCCTGGCCGATGCTCGGCGAGACGCTGCTCTCGATCCAGATCGTCGGCGGCCTGGTGGTGATGGCCGGGATCGTGCTCGCCGAGTCGGCCCGCAGCACCGTCGCGTCCGGAACCGACGGCTCCGGCGGACCGGGCGGCCCCGACGACCCGGGCGGCAACGAGGCGCTACGTGAGATCGCGCGGGGCTGAGCCGTCCCTGCAGAGCTCCGCGTCACCACAACTGTCATCTTGACACTGTCATGTTAACAGTTAGACTCACGACATGGCCCCGACATGGACACTCGACGAGTTGGTCGAGCAGGTGGCCGAGACCCTGTCGTCGTCACCGGCGCAGGCCACCTCGGCGGCTTCGGCGCGGGCCCGGGCCGTGCCCGACCAGCGCACCGTGCGCTGGTACGTCACCCGCGGCCTGGTCGACCCACCACTGGCCACCCGGGGGCGGCAGGCCAGGTACGGACGGCGCCATCTGCTGCAGATCGTCGCCCTGAAACGCCGTCAGGCGGCGGGCCAGGCGCTCGACCGCATTCAGAGCGAGCTGTACGGCCTGTCCGACGGTGAACTCGCCCGGGTCGCCGGCATCTCCGGAACACCCGCCGCCGACACACCGGCAGCGATCTCCGAACCCGTTGCCGCGCAAGCGGTTCCGGCGCACCGGGACCGGTTCTGGGCAGCGCGACCCAGCACCCCGGTCAGCGCCGCCCCGCCGGTCCCGGCGGCAGCAGCATCCGGGCCGGCAGCAGCGCCCGGGCCGGCAGCAGCGCCCGGGCCGGCGGCAGGCCCGGTCCGGGCCGTCCGGCTGGCACCCGGCGTGCTGCTGGTGCTGGACGGCGCCGACGGGGCGCCGTCCGACGAAGAACTGATCGCCGCCTCGCACCATCTGGTCCAACTCATCGACGACGCCGGGGGCGTCGCAGGAAGGGAGTCACGATGACCCTGCGGATCGAGCACCGGCCCACGATCGGCACACCGCTGATCCGGCCGGGGACCGCCCCGGCCGAGCCCGTCGACGACCGCGAGCGCGGTCTCGGCGCATTGTTCACCGAGCGCGGCAACCTGCCGCTCGACCAGGTCGACGTCCTGGCCACGATCACCGGGCTCAGCGCCAAGGTCGATGTCGCGCAACACTTCCGCAACTCCTTCGAGGTGCCGCTGGAGGCGACGTACATCTTTCCGCTGCCCGATCGTGCGGCGGTCGTCGCGATGCGCATGGAGACCGCCGACGGCACCGTGGTCGCCCGGCTGCAGGAGCGTGCCGCCGCCCGGCAGGCCTACGACCGGGCGATCGAAGAGGGCAAGCGTGCCTCGATCGCCGAGGAGGAGCGTCCGGGGGTGTTCACCCTGCGCGTCGGCAACATCCCGCCCGGCGAGCGCGTCATCGTCCGGCTGACCCTGGTGCAGCCCCTGCCCTACGCCGACGGCGAGGCCGAGTTCCGGTTCCCGCTGGTGGTCGCTCCCCGGTACGTGCCCGGCACCCCGCTGGACGGGACACCCACCGGCGCCGGCACCAGCCCCGACACCGACGCCGTCCCGGACGCCTCGCGGATCAGCCCGCCGGTGCTGCTGCCCGGCTCACCCGACCCGGTGCGGCTGAACTTCGAGGTCGACCTCGACCCGGCCGGCCTGCCCCTGGCACTGGTCCGGTCCTCGTTGCACGCGCTGCCCCTCGGGGACAGCGCCGCCCAAGGCGCGCCGGCCAGGCTGCGGCTGCAGCCCGGCGAACGTCTGGACCGGGACGTGGTGTTGCGATTCCCCTACGGCAGCAACGACTCCGGGTCCCCGGTCGGTGAACCCGGCCACGTCGGTCCGATCACCGGCCTCGACGTCGGCACCGACGGTTCGGCCGACGGCGACGACACCGGCAGCGGCGCCGGCGCAGCGAGCACGTTCCGGCTCACCCTGCTGCCGCCACACGCCACCGCCACCACCCGGCCCCGCGAACTGGTGCTGCTGATCGACCGGTCCGGCAGCATGGGCGGCTGGAAGATGGTGGCCGCGCGGCGTGCCGCCGCGCGCATGATCGACACCCTGACCGACACCGACACCTTCGCCGTCCGCGGTTTCGACAGCGTCGTCGAGAGTCCGCCCGGCCTGTCCCCGGGCCTGGTACCGGCCACCGACCGCAACCGGTTCCGCGCCGTCGAGTACCTGGCCGGTCTGAGTGCCCGCGGCGGCACCGTGCTGCTCGATCCGATGCGCCAGGCCGTCGACCTGCTCACCGGTGAGACCGCCACGCCGCCAACGGATCTCACCGGGGAACCCGATGGTGAGCGGGACCGGGTCATCGTGCTGATCACCGACGGCCAGGTGGGCAACGAGGACCAGATCGTCGCCGAACTGGCCGGCCGGCTGACCGGGCTGCGGGTGCACACCGTCGGCATCGATCAGGCGGTCAACGCCGGCTTCCTCGGCCGGCTCGCGGTGCTCGGCGGCGGACGCTGCGAGCTGGTGGAGTCGGAGGATCGTCTCGACGAGGCCGCCGAGCACATCCACCAGCGCATCGGCACCCCGGTGCTGAGCGCAATCTCCTTGTCCGGCAACGGGATCGAACTCGACCAGATCGCCCCGGCACGCCTCCCGGCACTGTTCGACGGGGTGCCCCTGGTGATCACCGGACGGGTCCGCGCCGGCGCCGGGCTCGGGGCGATCACCGTCACCGGACGCACCGCCGACGGCGAGCCCTGGACGACGACGGTGACCGCCACCGAGGTCGCCGACGCCACGGCGCTGCGGGCCACCTGGGCCAGGGCACGGCTGCGCGATCTGGAGGACGCCTACGCCGCCACCCGGACCGGGCACTCCGAGCTCGAGCAGCAGATCGTGGCGACCTCGCTCGAGTTCGGCGTGCTCTGCCGGTTCACCGCCTACGTCGCGATCGACGAACGGGTCGTCGTCGAGGCCGGGCAGCGGCGCACGGTGGTGCAACCGGTCGAGCCGCCCGCCGGGTGGGAGATGCCGGCCGGACCGCAGGCGATGATGCTCAGCGCGCTCGCCCCGGGGGCGATCGGTTCCGGAGCGGCACGGTACGCGGCCGGGCCGCCCGACATGCTGATGCGCTCCGCACCGGCCGCCGCCCCCGCCCCACCCGGCGGGAGTACCCGTGCCCGGCTCGGCCGGGGCCGGCAGAAGGCCGTCGGTCACCGCCCCGCCGCGCCCGAGCGCGAGGTGGCGATCATGTTGCCGGCGCCGCCGGAACTGGCCGGCGTCGAGCTCGCCCGGTTGCGCGCGGCGGCCGGGTCGCCCCTGGTCCAGCGCCGCCGGCTGCTCGGCGATCTGGCCACCCGCCTGACCACCCTGCTCGGCCCGGACGGCGCCCCGGTGCCCGAACTCGGCCGGCTGGCGGCCGAACTGGCCGTCTGCGACGGCGACGACGCGCCGTCCGGGGAGGCCTTCGAGCAGTTGTGGCGGCACTGCCTGGAGGTGCTGGAGCGGTTCAGCTCGGCGACGTCGGCCGGGCCGGCATCAACCCCGGCGTCAGCCCCGGCACCGGCAGCGGGTTTCTGGAAGAGGGGCTGACCGGCGCGGGGGCCGGACCACCACCGCGGACGGCGTCCGATTCGTGTCGTGATGACACGAGTCGGTGCCGTCGGCACGACACGACTCGGTGCCGTCGGCACGACACGACTCGGTGCCGTCGGCACGGTGCCGCTCGGGGTTCGCGCGATCTACCCTCAGATCGTGGCAGCGCGCAGCGGGCAGACCCGCGGTCAGGGCGCGGCCTGTGTTTTTGTCATCGTCTTCGCGCTGATCGCGGTCGCCCTGCAGACCGTGCCGGGCTGGTTCGACACCGTCGAGCTCACCGCGGCCGCGGCGCCGGCCGGGCCGGTGATCAACGCCGCCGGCGCCCCGAGTCCGACCGCCGCCGCCACCGGAACCGCTGTGCAGGTGAGCATTCCGCCGCAGGCACCGGCGCAGACCCGGCTCTTCACCGCGGCCGCCGCACCGACCGCATCGTTCGCCGAGGCAGCGGCGCCGGGCTCGACCACACCGACCACGCCGACCCTGTCGCTGCCCTCGCCCACCGAGGTCGCGGCCGCGGCACGCGCCGCGTGCAGCCTCGGACCGATCGCCCCGCCCGACTGGTTCTGCTCGCTGATCGGGCAGGACTGAGCCGGCGACGGGAACCGGGCCGCCGCCCGGGGCACCGCACTCGCTCGGGCAGGCTCGTCACGCTCATTCACGCTCGGTCAAGGTTGAGGCCGGGCGAGGCTACGAGGCATGATCACCTGCTGCCGCCACCGCACGGGCGCGCAGGGGTGGATCATCGGGGCAAGGGGGCCGAACTGTGATGGGGTTCTTCGACGACGTACTGCGCACGCAGGGCTCGACCGAACCTCCACCCTCCGAGGTGATCCGGCTGGAGGACTACGAACCCAGCCCCTGGCAGCCACCCACCGAACGCTTCCTGCCGGCCCGGCAGAACGCCGCCGACGTGGTCGCCGAGACCGGGCAGGTGCGGATCGTGCTGGCCGGCTTCTCCGCTCTGGCCGACTTCCTGACCATGCACCTGCACGTCTTCCGGGCCCGCCGGGAACTGCGTCCCGAACCCACCTGGGAACGTCTGCAGGTCGACGGTCTACGGGTCGGTGCGCTGATGCCCGACGGCACCCGGGTGACCCCGTTCGACGGCGCGCCCTGGCAGGCCACCGCGGACGGCACCGCGCGGCCGACCCTGCAGGTGGCCGCGCGCACCGGGTCGACCTTCCACGACGAACTGACCGTGGTGCTCGCCGGACTGCCGGCCCGGGGCCTGCTCACCTTCGTGCTGGAGTGGCCGCTCGAGGGTCTGGTCGAGACCCATTTCTGCCGGGACGCCGCGCAGCTGACCGCCCTGGCCCGGCAGGCGGTCGACATCTGGCCGGAACTGCCGGCCGGGCCGGAGGAGCCCCCGGGTCAGCCGGTCCAGGCGTAGGTGACCTCGGGCCGGCCGGCACCGGCGTAACGCGACCCGCGGCGGGCCCGGCCGATGGCGACCAGATGCTCGCCGTAGCGGCGGGCGGTGACCCGGCTGACCCCGAGCACCAGCCCCAACTCGCTGGAGGACAAGGGTTCTGCGGCGTCCCGCAGTCCGGCGCAGGTGCGGGTGAACAGGTCCTCGCTCATGCCCTTGGGCAGCGGCGTGGCCGACCCGGAGTGCAGCGCGGTGAACATCGAGTCGACCTGGCCCTGGGTGTCCGCGACCACCGCCTCGGCGACCCGGGCCCGGTAGCTGAGGTAGGCCTCGAGACGTTCGCGCAGCGTCGCGAAGACGAACGGTTTCAAGATGTACTGGACGATCCCGAGCGAGACCGCGGCGCGCACCACCGCGACCTCACGCGCCGAGGTCACCGCGATCACGTCGGCGCGATGACCGGCGGCGCGCATGTTCTGCACCACCGACAGTCCCGGGCGGTCCGGCAGCCCCATGTCGAGCAGCACCAGATCGATCGCCCGGCTGCCGAGCAGCCGGGTCGCCTGCTGCGCCGAGTGCGCCACCGCCTCGACCGTGAAGCCCGGCACCCGCTCGACGTACATCGCGTGCGCGGCCGCGGCGACCTCGTCGTCCTCGACCACCAGCACGGCGATCCGGTCAACCCGGACGCCGCCCTGCCGCGCGGTCACGACCCCGGCCCGGCGACCGGGACGACGACCGCGCCAGGCGTCCCGGACGACCCCGACCGGCCGGACGCACCGGTGGGCGTGAGTGAAACCCGTTGTGCCGGAGCGGGAATCACCGGGAGCGTCACGGTGAAGGTGGCGCCCGGCGGCTCGGAGATCTCCAGTCTGCCGCCGAGCCGGACCACCGCGTGCCGCACGATCGCCAGCCCCAGGCCGCGCTGCCGCTCGCCGGAACTGTTGGTGCTGAACCCGCGCTCGAGCACCTGGGCGTGCATCGCCGCGGGGATGCCGGGGCCGTTGTCGCGGACCTGCAGCCTGACCTCGCCGCGCTGCA
>DAIOVT010000130.1:0-9358 GCA_036758885.1 Kineosporiaceae bacterium | reverse complement strand
CGGTCCGCCCGTGCGGTCACGGTGCGCCGGGCGATCTGCCAGGTCGCCGCCCGGCTCGGGACAAGCGTCGTCCAGCCCTGCGTCAGCGGACGCACCAGCACCGGCGCGACCGAGACGAAGAACGTCGCCAGCAACACGAACAGCACCAGGTTGACCTGCAACGTGTTCGAGACCGTCTCCTTGGTCCGCGAGGCGGTCATCGCCGGCAGCGCCGCGAAGCAGCCGACAGCACCGAGCAGCACCACCACTGCGAGAACCCAACGGCGCCAAGGCATTCCGCCGCGGTACCGGCCCGGGACCGGCGCAGCGCCTCGACCGGCGCGATTCGCTCCGGCGCGCCGGGCCTGACGGCTGCCGCCGATCACCGAGATCGCCAGCGAGATCCCGACCCCGAGGGCGATCGGCCAGAGCGCGTAGCGGGGCTCGGGCGGCGGGGCGCCCTCACCGGCCCGGTCCGAGGCGATCAGGTCGATCTGCGCGGGCAGCACGGCGGCGGCCGCGGCCGCGCCGAGCACGGCACTTGCCAGCGAGGTTGCCACGAGCTGAACGCTGATCGTGCGCCGGATCTGCCCCGGTGTGGCCCCGGCCAGCGCCAGCCGGGCCAGCGCCCCCCGGCGGCTGTCGACGACCAGGCTGCTGGCCGTGCCCACCACCGACAGGCCGACCAGGGTGCACATGGCGATGTTCAGCCCGCCGGACCAGACGTAGCCGGCGGAATCGGTGACCCGCAGCTCGCCGTCACTGATCGCGGTCAGACCCGAACCCAGTACCAGGCCGTTCAGCACCAGGGCGAAATTGAGGACGACGAAACTCAGCGACACCGCCGCCCAGGCTGGCCAGGAGTGCCGCAGTTCGGCGAGCTGGACACCGCGCATGCCGCCCTCACCGTCCCGCGTCGGGCCGGCCGGTCCGGCCGAGATCGACCAGCACGGCGGCGACCTGTTCGCTGCTGGCCCCACGCCGTTCCTCGACCAGCGAGCCGTCGCGCAGGAACAGCACCCGGTCGCACCGGGCAGCCACCTCGGGGTCGTGGGTGACGACGACGACGCAGTGCCCGCCGGAATGCGCGACCCGCTGCAGCTCGCCCAGAACCACCTCTCCGCTGCGGGTGTCCAGGGCCCCGGTGGGTTCGTCGGCGAAGACGATCCGGGGCTGCTGGGCGAGTACCCGGGCCAGGGCCACCCGCTGCTGCTCGCCGCCGGACATCGAGGCGGGCATGGCCCCGATACGGTCGGCGAGGCCGACGGTGGTCAGGGTCTGCCGGATCAGCGCGTCGGGTGCCTTCTCGCCGCGCAACAGGTAGGGCAGCGCCACGTTGTCGTAGGCGTTCATCGTCGGCATCAGGTTGTAGGCCTGGAACACGAAACCCACGTCGGTGCGGCGCATCACCGCCCGGTCGGCGGCCGAGGCGTCCCGCAGCGAACGGCCCAGCAGCGACACCTCACCCGAGCCGGTCTCCTCCAGTCCGGCCAGGCAGTACATCAGCGTCGACTTGCCCGACCCGGACGGTCCCATGATCGCCACCATCTCGCCGTCCACGACGTCGAGGCTGATGCCGTGCAGGATCTCGAGGGTCTCGTCGCCGACGGCGTAGGACTTGGTGATCTCGCGGGCGGAGATCACCGTCGAGGTGACCACGGCGGACGCCGGGCCCGTGCCCGGGATGCTGTTCATGACACCCGAGGGTGTCGGTCACCGCCGCGCGTACGCGCCGTCCCGGGGTCATTGATCGGGCCGCCCGCGCCATGACCCGGGTCATGGCTGCGGTCATGCCCGCGGTGTGCTCGAGGGCAAGGATCACCAGCGCCACCGCGATGATGCCGAGCCCGGTCCAGCCCGGCGCGCTCAGCCGTTCGCCGACGATCAGGACGGCGAGCAGCGCGGCGAGGGCGGGCTCGGACAGGGTGATCGTGGTGGCCGTGCTGGCCGGCACCGTGGTGAGCCCGAACCCGAACAGCAGGTAGCCGAGGAACATCGGCACCAGCGCCATGTAGGCGCCCACCGCGAGCGCCTGTGTGCTCGCCAGCAACGGCGCCCCGGTCAGGGCCAGCACCGGCATCAGCATCAGTCCACCGCCACCGAACACCGAGCCCATCGCGGCGGCGCGTGGCACACCCCGGCCGATCAGCCGGTGAGTGGCCCACGAGTAGACGGCGTAGGTGCACCCGGCCACGAGGCCCAGCCCGAGGCCGAGCAGCGTCGCGGCACCGCCGCCGGGCCGGCCGGTCGCCGCGGACAGGCACAGCAGTGCGGCACCGGCGATGCCCAGGCCTGCCGCGAGCATCCACCACCGGGACAGCCGGGTGCCGTTGACCAGGCGTTCGAGCAGGCCCGCGGCCAACGGTGCCGAGGCCAGCGAGATCACCGATCCGACGGCGACCCCGGCGGTGCGCATCGAGCTGTAGAAGGCCAGGGGGTACAGCGCCACGGCCACGGCACCGGCCAGCACCGTTCGCCGCTGACGGCGCAACGCCGGCCGTGCCGCTCGAAGTGCCGGGACGGCGATCAGCGCCTGCAACAGCCCGCCGACGCCGAGCGCCGCGGCACCGATCGCCGACGGACCGACTCCAGGCGCGAACGTCGCCGCGGTGCCCGTGGTCGCCCAGAGCATCGACGAGGCGGTGATCGCAGCCAGCCCACTCAGCTGCGCCTTGCTCGCAGGCCGGCTCGCAGGCCGGCTCGCAGGCCGGCTCGCAGGGCGGCTCGCAGGGCGGCTCGCAGGGCGGCTCGCAGGGCGGCTCACAGGGCGTCGACCAGACCGGCCGCGATCCGCTTGGCGTCGGCCAGCCGGGCGGGACCGCCCTCCAGACCGGCACGGGCCATCGCCCCCTCGCGCAGGAAGGCGCAGTGTTCGGCCAGTCCGTCCGCGTGGCGCGGTGTGGTCAGCTCGCGCAGATGCCCGGCCAGGATCGTCTCGACCTGCTCCTTGTGCCGGCGGACGGCGTCGCGGCCGGGGGAGCCGACCGGCAGTTCGGCCGCCGCGTTGAGCAGTCCGCAGCCCCGGAAGCCATGGCTGTAGCCGAGATCGGCATGGTCGATGTAGGCGTCGAACACGGCCAGCACACCGGCCCTGGCGCCCTCGGACGCATCGGCGCGGCGGCGGTAGAGATCGAGCCATTCCTGGTGGCGGGCCTCGATGTAGGCGAGCACCAGTTCGTCCTTGGAGGCGAAGTTGTTGTAAAGGCTCATCTTCGCCACGCCGGCCTCGCCGGTGATCGTGTTGATACCGGTCGCCGCGATGCCGTCCGCGTAGAACAGCCGCGCGGCGGCGTCCAGCAGCCGGGCCCGGGCGCTGTTCTCGATCGGTTCTGCCATGACACCCTCCTAGGTAGACCAGTCTACCTAATTCCAGGGTCGGCCTGATAGGACGGACGAGTGAGTCAAGGCGTGCTGTCCAGCACCTTCGCGTCGTTGCAGGTCCGCAACTACCGCTGCTTCTTCGTCGGTCAGGGGATCTCCCAGATCGGCAACTGGATGACGACCGTGGCGCTCAGCTTGTTCGTCATCCAGCTCGGCGGGCGTGGTCTGGAGGTCGGCGCCCTGGTCGCCTGCCAGTTCCTGCCGGTGCTGCTGATCGGTGCCTGGGCGGGGCTGTTCGCCGACCGCACCGACAAACTGCGGCTGCTGCTCGTCGTCCAGTGCTTCGCGATGGTGCAGTCGTTCGGACTGGCGGCCCTGGCCTTCATGCCGGCGCCGCCGATGTGGCTGCTGTTCGCGCTGGCGATCTGGGGCGGTGTGGCCACCGCGTTCGACAACCCGGCGCGGCGCAGCTTCGTGGTGGAACTGGTCGACCCGTCGCGGATGAACAATGCGGTCAGCCTGAACAGCGCGATGATGACCGGCTCCCGGGTGATCGGGCCCGCCGTCGCCGGCGGCGTGATCAGCCTGTTCGGTTACGGCTGGTGCTTCCTGATCGACGGCGTCAGCTATGTCGCGGTGATGATCGGCTATTCGATGATCCGCCGTTCGGAGCTGCGGCCCCCGCCACTGGTGCAACGCGCCAAGGGCCAGATCCGGGCGGGGTTCGCCTACATCCGGGCGACCGACGAACTGCGGGTACCGCTGGTGATGATGGCGATCGTCGGCACCTTCGCCTACAACTTCGCGGTGGTGTTGCCACTGCTGATCACCCAGACCTTCCATGCCGCCGAGTCGATGTTCACCGTGCTGTTCTCGGTGATCAGCGTCGGGTCGCTGGCCGGGGCGCTCGCCGTCGCCAGGCGCCGGGAGGTCAGGCTCCGCCGCGTGGTGGTGATGTGCGCCGCCTTCGGGGTCACCCTGGTCGGCCTGGCCCTGGCGCCGGGCATCCCGTCGGCGCTCGCGGTCGGTCTGCTGGTCGGGCTGGCGTCCTCGGGGCTGATGACCGCCACCACCGCCATCGTGCAGATCCAGGCCGAACCGTCGATGCGCGGCCGGGTGGTCGCCGTGCAGACCATGGTCTTCCTCGGCAGCACCCCGATCGGCGGGCCGTTGCTCGGGCTGATCTGCGACGCGTGGGGAGCGCGGGTGGGGGTGGCGGTCGGCGCCGTCTCGGCGTTCGTCGCGGCCGGTTACGGGATCGCCTCGACCCGGGGTGCCGCAGGCCGCCGAGCGGCCGGGTGAGCGCTCGGGATCCGCACTCGCACAACGACTTCGGACGAGTACGGTTCAGTCCCGGGCGGTGAGCACGATCGGACCGTCCGGGGTCACCGCGATCGTGTGCTCGGAGTGGGCCCCCCGGGACCCGTCGGCGCTGCGCAGCGTCCAGCCGTCAGGGTCGGTGTAGATGCGGTCGGTGCCGAGCATGAACCAGGGCTCGATCGCGATCACCAGACCCGGGTGCAGCGGCAGACCGCGACCCGGCCGGCCGTTGTTCGCGACGTGCGGGTCGCCGTGCATGGTGCGGCCGACGCCGTGGCCACCGAACTCGGTGTTCACCCGCCAGCCGTGATCGGCCGCCACGGCGCCGATGGCCGCCGAGATGTCACCGATCCGGTGATCGACGGTGGCGGTCGCGATCGCCTTGGCCAGGGCCTGCTCGGTGGCCGCGATCAGCTCCAGGTCCTCCGCCCGCGGGGTGCCCACCACCAGGCTCAGGGCCGAGTCCGCGACCCAGCCGTCGACGCTCGCCGCGAAATCGACCGAGACCAGGTCGCCGTCCTGCAGTACGTAGTCGAACGGCAGACCGTGCAGCACGGCATCGTTCACCGAGGTGCACAGCACCTTGCCGAAGGGACTCGCCCCGAACGAGGGGTGGTAGTCGATATAGCAGGACTCGGCGCCGGCCCGGCGGATCATGTCGTGGGCGAGCTCGTCGAGCTCGAGCAGATTGACCCCCACTGCCGCCCGCTCCTGGAGTGCGGAGAGGACGCTTGCCACAAATGCTCCCGCCGGACGCATCGCGTCGATCTCCGCGGGACTTCTCAGCTCGATCACCGGGACAGGTTAACTACCCGAGGCGTTCGCAGGCACGTGGTGTCACAGCCGGTTCGGCAGCCGGTGGGTGGGCCGGTTCGTGAGTGAGCCGGTGCTGGTCATAGGCTGCGCCGTGTCGTTCCCGGCCGGTTGTCGGTGCTGCTGCGAACATGCAGTGCTCCGAATGAGCAAATGGAATGCCCTAGGTAAGGAAGAGGGCACGTGGTGTGAGCCTTTCCGGCTGGACTGCATTGATCAGGCTGGTTCTGTGTGGGTAGGTTCGGCTGCGGGTTCCGCATTTACACACGATCTATCGAGGTGAGTCGTGCCCCTGCCCCCTTTGACTCCTGAGCAGCGTGCTGCCGCACTGGAGAAGGCCGCTGCGGCCCGCCGTGAGCGCGCCGAGGTGAAGAACCGTTTGAAGTACTCCCAGGGATCCCTGGGTGAGGTGATCCGCGAGGGTCAGGCGAACGACGTCATCGGCAAGATGAAAGTGTCGGCCCTGCTTGAGGCCCTGCCCGGAGTGGGCAAGGTGCGGGCGGCTCAGATCATGGAGGAGATCGGCATCTCCTCCTCGCGCCGGGTGCGTGGCCTGGGATCGAACCAGATCGCCGCTTTGGTCGAGCGCTTCTCCCGCTGAGAGCCGAGGGTGAGTGACGTCACCAGCCGGCTGACGGTTCTCGCCGGGCCCACCGCGGTGGGCAAGGGCACGGTGTCCGCCGACATCCGCGCCCGGTATCCCGACATCTGGCTGTCCGTCTCGGTGACCACCCGGTCGCGCCGGCCGGGTGAGATCGACGGTCAGCACTACCACTTCGTATCCGAATCGGCCTTCGACGCCCTGGTCGCCCAGGACGATCTGCTCGAATGGGCGGTCGTGCACGGGCGGCACCGGTACGGCACGCCACGTCGTCCGGTGCTCGAGGTGCTGGCGTCCGGGCGCCCGGCCCTGCTCGAGATCGATCTGCAGGGTGCCCGTCAGGTTCGCGAGCGGATGCCCGAGGCCAGGTTCGTGTTCCTGGCGCCGCCGTCCTGGGACGAACTGGTGCGCAGGCTGGTCGGCCGGGGCACCGAGGACGCCGAGGAACGCGAGCGCCGGCTGGCCACGGCCCGGGTGGAACTGGCCGCCGAACCGGAGTTCGACATCACCATCGTCAACGACGATGTGCACCTGGCCGCCGATCGCCTCGTACAATGCATGGGTCTGCGTCCAGCAGCCCCTCTTCGTTGACGTCATTCGTCAGCTGTCATCAGTTGTCAGGAGTGCACCCTCGTGTCCGGAACCGTTGCTGCCCCCGAGGGCATCACCAACCCACCGATCGACGACCTGCTTCGGGCCGCCGACTCCAAGTACGCGCTGGTCATCTACGCGGCCAAGCGCGCCCGGCAGATCAATGCCTACTACTCCCAGCTCGGTGAGGGTCTGCTCGAGTATGTCGGCCCCCTGGTCGAGACCCACGTGCAGGAGAAGCCGCTGTCGGTGGCGCTGCGCGAGATCAACGAGGGGCTGCTGACGTCCGAGCCCACCGAGGGCTGAGATGACTCAGGCCGAACGGCCTGAGGAGCATCCCGAACCCGACGCCGGGCGACGTCCCCGCGTGGTGCTCGGGGTGAGCGGGGGAATCGCCGCCTACAAGGCGTGCTCACTGCTCCGGCTGCTCACCGAATCCGGGCACGATGTCACCGTGGTGCCCACCGAGGCGGCACTGACCTTCGTCGGCGCCGCCACCTGGGAGGCCCTCTCCGGGCATCCGGTGTCCACCTCGGTCTTCGAGCACGTGCCCGAGGTGCGCCACGTACGACTGGGGCAGCAGGCCGATCTGGTGATCGTCGCCCCGGCGACGGCCGACCTGATGGCCCGCGCAGCGCACGGGCAGGCGGACGATCTGCTCACCTCCACGCTGCTCGCCGCGCGATGTCCGGTGCTGATGGCACCCGCGATGCACACCGAGATGTGGCTGCATCCGGCCACCCGGGCCAACGTCGCCACCCTGCGTGAGCGGGGTGTCCTGGTGCTCGAGCCCGACTCGGGCCGGCTCACCGGCGTCGACACCGGCCCGGGCCGGCTGCCCGAGCCCGAGGCGTTGTTCGCCGCCGCGTCCGGACTGCTGGCGCACTCCCGGCGCACCACGACCGGCTCCGCCGCCGCGGGTCCGGCGGTCACCCGTGACCTGGCCGGGCTGCGGGTGGCGATCTCGGCCGGGGGCACCCGGGAACCTCTCGACCCGGTGCGCTACCTGGGCAACCGTTCCTCGGGACGCCAGGGGTTCGCGCTGGCCACCGCCGCCGCACTGCGTGGCGCCGAGGTCGAGCTGGTCGCCGCCAATGTCGACCTGCCGGTTCCGCCCGGGGTGCGGCTGACCCGAATCGAGTCGGCGCTCGAACTCCGCTCGGCGATGCTCGCGGCGGCCGCTCGCAGCGACGTGCTGGTGATGGCTGCGGCGGTGGCCGACTTCCGCCCGGCCGAGGTCGCCGACCACAAGATCAAGAAATCGGCGGACGACGACGGCGCACCGGTGATCACCCTGGTCCGCAACCCCGACATCCTCGCCGAACTGGTCGCGCTGAGGGCTTCCGGGCGGGTTCGCGGTGGACAGGTGACGGGGCAGGTGACCGAGCCGTTGACTGGGCCGTTGACTGGGCCGTCGACTGGGCAGGTGACTGGGCAGGTGACTGGGCAGGTGATCGTCGGCTTCGCCGCGGAGACCGGGGACGCCGAGGCCGACGTGCTCACCCACGCCAAGGCCAAGCTCGCCCGCAAGGGCTGCGATCTGCTGGTCGCGAACGACGTCTCCGGCGGCAAGGTGTTCGGCCGCGCCGAGAACGAGGTGTCGATCCTGGACGCCGCCGGCGGCGTCCGGCGGTTGCCCGCGGCCGACAAGGGCGAGATCGCCCACGTGATCTGGGACGCCGTCCGGGAATGGCGCGCGAATCGGTGATGTGATTCGCGGTGAAGTAGCCCAACGGATGAGGGAACTGTCGTGGATGGTCGCTACAGTCGGTGCCAGGGCTTGACATTCCCGTCGACATCTCAGGTCGAGCATGCAGGCCCCAGTCAGCAGCCGCTGCACCCGACAGGAGCATCGTGACCCACCGTTTGTTCACCTCCGAGTCCGTCACCGAGGGCCACCCCGACAAGATCTGCGACCAGATCAGCGACGCCGTCCTGGACGCCCTGATCGAGAAGGATCCGCACAGCCGGGTCGCCGTCGAGACCATGGTCACCACCGGCCTGGTCCACGTGGCCGGCGAGGTCACCACCGAGGCCTACGTGGACATCCCCGCGATCGTCCGGCAGACGATCCTCGACATCGGTTACGACTCCTCCACCAAGGGTTTCGACGGCAACTCCTGCGGCGTCGAGATCTCGATCGGGGCGCAGTCGCCCGACATCGCCCAGGGCGTCGACAACGCCTACGAGAACCGGGTCGAGGGCGAGGGTGACCCGCTCGATCTGCAGGGCGCGGGCGACCAGGGCCTGATGTTCGGTTACGCCAGCGACGAGACTCCGACGCTGATGCCGTTGCCGATCTGGCTGGCGCACCGGCTCGCCTTCCGGCTCTCCGAGGTGCGGCACAAGGGCGAGGTGCCCTACCTGCGCCCCGACGGCAAGACCCAGGTCACCATCGCCTACGAGAACGAGCGGCCGGTGGCCGTCGAGACCGTGGTGCTGTCCACCCAGCACGCAGCGGACATCTCGCTGGAGAACCTGCTCACCCCCGACATCGAGCGGCACGTGATCCGCCCGGTGCTCGAGGAGGTCGAACTCGACACCACCGACCTGCGCCTGCTGGTCAACCCGACCGGGCGGTTCGAGATCGGTGGCCCGATGGGCGACGCCGGGCTGACCGGTCGCAAGATCATCGTCGACACCTACGGCGGCATGTCCCGGCACGGCGGCGGCGCGTTCTCCGGCAAGGACCCGTCCAAGGTCGACCGGTCCGCCGCCTACGCGATGCGCTGG
>DAIOVT010000129.1:0-9377 GCA_036758885.1 Kineosporiaceae bacterium | reverse complement strand
TTTCCAGCAGCCACGCTGCCATCGGGTCGGTTACACCGTTCGCCGGACAGGCCCCTGCACGGCCGTGGGTGACGGATTGCGCGCGATGCCCGATTCGATAGCTTGTGTCCCCACTGTCATCGACAAGGGGGATCACATGCCGAAGCTGTCCCGTCTCCTCGCCTGCGCAAGCGCACTGGCGGTGGGGGCGTCCGCCACGACGTTCGCCGTCCTCGGCCCGGTCGGACCGGCCGCGGCGGCGACGTCGTGCGCCCCGCTGGACGATCCGGTCTACCAGCGGGTCAACCCGACCTCGCAGGCGAATCTGCTGACCACGTCGCAGAACGAGGCCACCAACGCGGGCGTCAACCACGGGTTCAGCCAAGACCTGGGCGCGCCGTTCCGGGCGTCGACGGCTTCGGCCACGGGGCTGATCGGCGTGCACCGGTTGTACAAGGCGAGCAGCGGTGACTTCGTCTGGATCAAGGCCGGGCCCGAGGTGACCAGCGCCGTGAACAACCACGGCTATGCCGATCAGGGCGTGCGCTTCTACGCCTCACCCGACCAGGGAACCGGTTGCGTTCCGATCTACCGGTTCCTGAAGAGCGGCAAGCACCGGTTCACCACCGAGGCCGGCCGGGCGGCGTTGCTGGCCGCGGGCTGGACGGCGGAGGGCGTCGCGTTCTACGCCGCCCCCGAGGCGGTCACCGACACCACGTTCAGCATCGCGATCCTGCCCGACACCCAGGCCGAGACGAACACCGGCGACCCACGCTTCCCCGGACGCACCGCCTGGCTGGCGGCCAACAAGACCAGTCTCGACCTGCGGTTCGTGATGCACACCGGCGATGTCGTGAACTGGGGCTGGCTGGTGCCGAGCCAGTACACGGTGGCGCGCAACGCGATGGCCGACATCGAGAACGCCGGGCTGCCGTACGCGCTGACGATCGGCAACCACGACACCCGCGCGGTCGGCTGGAACGGTCAGGCGGGCAGCACCGGATACGGCGGTTCGGCCTACCAGAACAACCCCGAGTGTCCCGGACGCCTCGGCGCTGCGCAGTGCAAGAGCAATCTGCTGGTGCGGCACACCGAGGAGTTCAACGCCAACTTCACCGCGGCCCGGTACACGGGCGTGGGCGGCGCGTTCGAGGCCGGCAAGGTCGACAACATCTACTCGACCTTCACCGCGGGCGGGAAGAAGTGGCTGGTGCTCACCCTCGAACTGGCTCCGCGCACCGAGGCCGTCAACTGGGCCAAGCAGGTGATCGCCTCGCACGCCGACCACAACGTGATCGTGCAGACGCACTACTACCTGGACGACGCCGGCGCGGGCGCGAGCTCGGCGAACATCACCAACTCGAACACCGGCTACGGCGCCAACTCGGGAAAGTACCTCTGGGACAACCTGATCAAGGTGTACCCGAACATCAGGATGGTCTTCTCCGGCCACACCGGTGACGCCGGCTACCGTGAGGACACCGGCACCAACGGCAACAAGATCGCCTCGTTCCTGCACAACAACGTCGACGGCACCGGAAATGCGGTGCGATTGCTCGAGATCAACACGGCGACCGGAACGGCGTCCAGCCGCATCTACGTGCCCAACAAGAACACCACCCTCGCCAGCTATAACACCAACACCACCGGGCTGAACTTCAACTGACCGGTGTCCGATCGACCGGCCCGAACCCCGGACGGCGCCCGCGCGGGCGCCGTCCGGGACGTTGCGGGCGATGAGGTTGGCGCCATGAATGAACCGATCGAGAACCACGGCCTGATCGGAAACCGCCGCACCGCAGCGCTGGTGGCGCTCAACGGTTCGATCAACTGGTTGTGCCTGCCGCGCTTCGACTCCGACGCGGTCTTCGCGGCGCTGCTCGGTGAGCCGGGCAACGGAAGATGGCTGATCGGACCGGAACCGGCGGCGCTCGAGGCCGGTCAGGTGCGCACCACGCGCCGGCAGGTCGATGACGCACTGATCCTCGAGACGACGCATGAGACGCCGACCGGTTCGGTCTCGGTGCTCGACCTGATGCCGTCGGGCGAGGCGGGAACACACGTGATCCGCCGGATCCGGGGAATCGCGGGAACCGTTCGGCTGCAACACGAATGGGTGGTCCGCTTCGGCTACGGCGACGTCGTGCCCTGGATGCATCGCGATCGCGATCCGCACACCGGCCGCGAGGTGCTGGTCGCGGTGGCCGGTCCGGACCAGGTGATCCTGCGCGGACCTGTTCTGCCGCAGGCGGATCGGTCGAGATCCCTCCGACGCATCGGACGCCGGCACACCGCTGTGCTCGAGGTCTCGGCGGGCGACATCCTCGATTTCGAACTGTGCTGGCTGCCGTCCTATCGGGAGGCGCCGGCCCCGATCGACGTCGATGCGGCGATCCGCCGCGACGCGCAGGAGTCGGAGCAGTGGCTGGCGGCCTGCAACTACCGGGGCCCCTACGTCGGTGCCGTGCGCACCTCGGTTCTGGTGCTGCGTGCGTTGACTCATCAGGACACCGGTGGCATCGTCGCCGCACCGACCACGTCGTTGCCGGAACAGCTTGGCGGAGAACGCAACTGGGACTACCGCTTCACCTGGCTGCGAGACGCGGCGATGACCGTGCAAGCGCTGCTCTCGGTGGGTCTGGAGGAGCGCAGCACGCCCTGGCGGGACTGGCTGCTGCGCGCGGTCGCCGGTGACCCCGAGGATCTGCAGATCATGTACACCGTGGACGGCGCCCGGCAACTGCCGGAGCGGGAGCTGCCGCATCTCGCCGGCTACGACGGGTCGCGACCGGTACGGGTCGGTAATGGAGCCGTCGACCAGCGGCAGAGCGACGTCCTGGGTGAGGTTCTCATTGCGCTGCAACGGTTCCGGCGACTCGGGATCGCCGAGACCAGGAGTTCGTGGCAGCTGCAGCGCTCGCTGGTGCAGCAGCTGGCCCGCACCTGGCGCATCCCCGACAACGGCCTGTGGGAGATCCGAGGCTCGGCACGGCGGTTCACCCATTCGATGGTGATGGTCTGGGCCGCGTTCGACACCGCCGTCAGTGCCGTGGTCGACGACGGTCAGCCGGTGCCGAAGGGGGTGCTCGAGCACTGGCAGGACCTGCGCGAGCAAGCCCGGGCCGACGTGATGCGCTGGGGCTACAACGACACCGTGCAGTCGTTCACCCAGCACGACGCCACCACCGAGGTCGACGCCTCCCTGTTGGTGATGCCCCTGGTCGGGTTCATCACAGCCGACGATCCCCGGTTCGCCACTACGGTGAGCCGCATCGAACACGATCTGATGCGCGACGGACTGCTGCTGCGGTACCGCACCCAGTCGGGGGTCGACGGTCTGGCCGGTGACGAGCACCCGTTCCTGATCTGCTCGTTCTGGCTGGTCTCGGTCTATGCCCTGCAAGGACGCCTCGACGAGGCGCATGCGTTGATGCGCAAGCTGATCGGCCTGAGCAACGACGTCGGGTTGCTCTCCGAGGAGTACTCCCCCGAACTGCACCGGCAGATGGGCAACTTCCCGCAGGCCTTCTCGCACCTGGGTCTGGTGCAGGCTGCCGTGCAACTCGCCGACGCCGACCGCCGGGCAGCCACACCCCCAGCGTGATCATGCAGAACCGCACGCTCACCCCGCCGTGATCATGCAGAACCGCTCACCCACCCCGCCGTGATCATGCAGAACCGCGCGGGATCCGCCGAGGGATACTGCAATGCGCCGCAGCGTCGAGCCGCCTACGGTTCTCGACCGAGGGCAAGGGGGATCTGTGAGCGACAACGAGGGATATGCGCACGCCCAACTGGGCAAGGCGCTGATCACTGCTGCCGTGCACGAGGACGACGCCACCCGGGCACGGGCCGAGGCCAAGGCGCAGGTCTGGCGCAACGTGATCGGCGGCATGCGCGACGGTCGACTCACCGTGGGTTCCCGCGCGCCGGTTCGCGGGCTCCCCGTCTGGGTGACGCCGGAGATCACGCACGGGGGCTTCGCGACCGGGTTCGCCGTCGCCGGCGGAATGATCGAGGACGACGAACGCGGCCGCGCCAGAGCGCTGGGCATACCGGCCACCCCGCGGGCGGCGCTGTTCGCCTCCTACCTCGACGATTCGGGCCTGGCCGAGCTGAAAGAGCTTCTCCGGGAAGGGTCTTACGAGGTGCGCGTTCCCGAGGACGCCGCCCTGCTCGCCGTGGCGGCATTGATCGAGCTGGACGATCGCGCGGCGGCGCTCGACCTGCTCGCCGAGCTCGCGCCGTTCGCCGACCGGTTGCGCTTCATGCCCCGCGCCGGTGTACCTCAACCCGCACGCCGTGCTCAGGGCGACGAGGTGTTCCGCCGTACGGCTGGTCAGGTTGCGGAAAAGCTTGCCGGGCAACGGGGTCGGCGTGTCATCGAGGCCCAGCGAGAGGCGCTCTCGGTGTGGCTGCCGCTCACGGACGCCTTCGTCGAGCTGTGGTGGCCGGTCGGCGGCTGGGACGCAACCCCTGAGGCTCCGGCGGCAACCGGGTCGGTGGACGCCGACACCCCCGGTCCGGTGGCCGACCGCCGCCGGGCCACCCAGCTGGTCGAGTCCTACGACCGGGCGCTGCGGGCGAATCCGTTGTGCCGCAAGTATCGCGACCCGGGGCAGAATCTGCCGATCCTGGTCGCGGCCACCCGGGCGTTGCTGGCCGGGGAGTGGACCGACGGCTGGTATCGCCGGGTGCGCCATGTGACGACCGGTGCCGTGGCCGCGCGTGGCGAGCCGAACAGCGCCGAACTGGCCGCGCTCCGCGCCGCGCAGGTGCTGGACGCCGCGGCGCCGTCGCACGCCGAACTGGCCCGGGTGGTGGCCGAACGGGTCCGCCGGCTGCGCCCGGATCGGGGCATCGAGGATCCCGCCGAGGTGTTGGGGCCGGTGACCGCGGCCGAGGCCGGAGGCCGGCTGCGGGTGGGCGACCCGATCCCGGACTCATTGTCCCGCAAGGTCGGTATGGCGGCCGCGGCACCGATCGAGGAACTGATCGCGGCGGGGGTGGTGTCGTCCGCGGAGACGCTCGGCGAGGTCGTGCCGGCAATCACCGCGCGACAGGTGGGCGCCGCCTTCGACGACGCCGTGATCGCCGAGCTGATGGCCTCGGCCTATCTGGCCTTCCGGCGACGCAGGTCGCTGTTGCTGACCAACCTCGAGAAGCAGGTGCAGTTCGTCGAGCTGCCCTGGGTCGAGGCGCTCACCGGGCACGCGTCCGCGCCGGTGGGCCCGGCCGGCCCGGACGACAGCGCCGCGGTCGCCCGGAGGGTCGCCACGGTGGCGCTCGACGCGTTCCCGGGCACGATCCTGCCCAACCCTCTGGTGCGGGAGCTGTCCACCTTGTTCGGCGCCGGTGGGCTGTCGATCCCGTTGACCGAGGAGCTCGCGGCGGACATCTTCGTCGGGTCCTTCTCCGCCAAATTCCTTGCCGCAGCGAAGATCTCCGGTCGCCTGCTCCGTGGCTCGGTGTACGAGCGGTACTACGGCCTGGACTTCCAGGAGGTGCTCGACCTGGCCGACGTCGCGCTGCGACCGGCCAATCCGCTGGTCCGCTGGCGTCGTTCGCAGCCGCCCGCCGCCGCGCGGTTCGACGAGATCTGCGCCGCTGCGGCGCCGTTCGGACGTCGACGTACGGTGGCGGGGAGGGGCGTGGTGATCGAGCGTCAGCAGCTGCTCACCACCCACAATCTCTCCGCGCTGGTGACGGTGGCCGGGGTGCGGCCGAACTCGTCCTGGGCGGACCTGGCGATCCGCGCCGGAGCCCATGCCGCTCGGCGGCTCGCCCAGGCCCAGAGCCGGCCGATGCCGCTGCGAACGGTCAAGAACGCGGCCTACGCCTGGCGACAGGCGGTGTTCTTCGCAACCCTGGCCGGCCCGGAGGCATTTCCGCTTCTGCTGCAAGGGATCTCGCAGGCCGACCACGGAGCAGAGTCGCCGATGCCCGAGGCGCTCGAAGGCCTGCGCCACGTCATGGGTGGCGGCAGCTTCGATGCGGACGGCGCCTGCCCGGGCGGTCGCCGGCTGCTCGGCTGGACGCTCGGCCCGCACTGGGCGGTAGGCAATTCTGCATGATCACGGCCCCGGGACACCCACCCGTGATCATGCAGAACTGCACCGCTCCACGGCGGCCCCGAGCATTTCTGCATGATCACGCTTGAGGGTTCGTGCGGTTCTGCATGATCACGCTTGAGGGTTCGTGCGGTTCTGCATGATCACGGTCAGTCGAGCAGTGCGGCGATGGTGACGATGACCGGTACTGACAGGATCGTGGTCAGGAAGATGGCGTCCCGGGCCAGGATCCGTCCGGTTTCGTAGCGGGTGGCCATCAGGTAGACGTTCTGCGCGGTGGGCAGCGCCGCGATCACGGTGACCGCGAGCAGCGCCGTCCCGGTGAGGCCGAGCACGTAGGCGCCGAACAGCCAGGCGAGCAGCGGCTGGACGATGAGTTTGAGCAGCACGATCGCGGTCAGGTGGGCGGGGTTCTCGCCGCGGCCGGGCAGCGGGCCGGTGCGCAGCGAGATGCCGTAGGAGATCAGCATGGCCGGGATCGCGATACCGGCGATCAGGTCGAGCGGGTTGCCGATCGCCGACGGCAGCGTCCAGCCGGTCACCGAGAGCAGCATGCCGATCAGCGAGCCGATGGTGATCGGGTTGCGGAACGGCCGGCTGATCGCCGTGCGCACCAACTCGCCGCGGGTGAGCTCGCCGTCGGTGCGCGCCCGGTCGACGTCCAGCATGGCCAGGCCCAGCGGCTGCAGCACCACCAGCTGGGCCAGCAGCATCGGCGCGATCACCGAGGCGTCCCCGATCGCGTAGGCGGCGATCGGCAGGCCGAGGTTGCCGGCGTTGACGTAGGAGGAGCAGAACGCCCCGATCACCGTCTCGCCGAGGCTGCGGTGCCAGACCAGCCGGGCCAGCAGCACCTGCGCGGTGGCGGTGACCAGCACCCCGACCAGCGAGGCGGTCAGGTTGGTCGAGAACAGCGTGTGCACATCGGCCGCGCCCAGCACGGTAATCATCAGCGCCGGGCTGCCGACCAGGAAGGTCAGCTTGGTCAGCACGACCTGGGCGCTCTCGTCGAGCACCTTGAGGTGAGCCAGAACGAATCCGACGGCGATCACCACGCCGATCGTGGCGAACCCGGAGAGCGCCCCGGTCATTGCCCTGAGCCCACGTGCCCGATCCTTTCCCGCCCGCATCGAACGGGATCGACGAACAGCCCGGACGACCTTACGCCTGGTGCGGTGAGCGAGAGGAACTTACGCTTTGAGCAGGTTTTGCAGACAAATCTCCTTGAGACCGACCCTCAACGCGGGGAGCTCGTCATGAACCAGTCGATAGGCAACTCGTTGAACGCCGCTCCGCCCGACCTCGCTCCGGCGAACACGGCCGGGCCGGACTTCCGCCCCCATGCGTTGTCCCGCAGCACCGTGACCTCCGAACTGCGGCAGCTGCAGGAACTCAACACCGAACTCGCTGCGGCAACAGATGTCGGACGGCGCATCACCGCCGCCGAACTGGCGCTCGCGGCCCTGGGCGAGGCCTTGGGTGGCGGCTCGCGGACGGCGGCACGCAGCATCCCGGCCGAGGCCGTACTGACCCGGATCGCGGCCTTCGGTCCGCCCGACTTCCCCTATGTGAGCGGGCATTTCGCCGCGGGCGCCGCGTCGGCTGCGCCCCTGGTCGCCGAGCTGCACACCTCGAACCTGCGCATGCTCAGCCAGCTGTTCGGGCTGCACCACAACTGGGGTGCGGGCCTGGAGCGCCGTCCCGAGGAGTGAGCCGGCGGGGAACGAGCCGTCCGTCAGCCGTCGGTCAGCCGCAGGTCAGCCCTGGGCAGTTCGCGCAGCCAGTCCAGGTCGGCCTCGGTGCCGGGGCCCTGGAAGGCCAGCCCCTCGCGCTCGATCAGGTGCCGGCAGTGCGGCGCTGCGGTCAGGAACGGCTGCACCGGCTGCCAGCAGCGGTCGAAGCGTCCGGAATCGAGATGCTCGACCAGTTCGATGCGGCTCTCCCAGTGCACCTGAGCCAGGTAGCAGCTCGGGGCCGCGACGTCCTCGAGGACGGCGAACCCCCGAAACCCCGGCGAGGCGAACACCCGCCGCCGGGTCTCCAGCAGTGCCGCCTCGAAAGCCGCTTCCTGTCCCTCGCGGACGGCGAGGTCGATCTGCTGAACGAACATCCGGCCAGCCTAGGTGCTCGCCACCGTGCCGGAGGAAGGCGGGAGGAGTCCGCAGCGCCCCTCCAGACGTCACCGTCGCTTTCCGGACCTCGCTGGAAGCCACCGGATAGAAGGGCCACGCTGGGGACCGTCCGGGTCCTTGACCAGGACATTGGCTGCACGCAACTCGTTCAGGATCTGGGTTGCTTGCTGGATATCCAAGTCGAACATGTTCCGGATCGTCTTGTTGGTGATCCACCCGTACTCCTTGAGATGCGCCTCGACACGCGGGCGTGCGGAGTCAGCTCGCGTCCGATGCTGCACCGCAGTCCCGAGCGCGGATGCAACGGAGGGCCGCATCCGCCAGCGAACCCCCCGGCGCGAATCGCCATCCCTCTCGATCAGAGCCTCCGAACCGGCCGCCAGCGCATCCAGACGATTCTTGGCTTCTTCTTCGCTGACCTGCAGAAGTCGCGAAGCATCAGCCAGGCCAAGGGTCGGCCGCTGGCACAGATGGACAAGGGCAAGCATTGCATCAACATTGTCGCGAACCACGCGCGGCAGCGTGGCCACGAAGCCCGCGAACGCCCGGTTCGGGGCGCCGCTGGTGAAGTAGACCTCCACGGAGAACTCATCTGCCCGAATCCCCGGCACTTGCTGACCGACCCGTACCTGCTCCCGGAACATCCGGTCGATGCCGCGTGACGCACGCTCAGCGAGCCCGAGCTGCTGCATCGCCGCCATGAGCGTTGTGTTGCGGGGTGTCGACACGATGCTCAGGAGGCGATCCTCAGTCACCCCGAAAGGGAGTCCGCCAGGCGACCACACCCGAAGACCCGTCGGCGAGTGGTCGATCACCACACGCTCAGGTAAGGAGTAGTCGCGGTGGACCAGACTGTTGGTGACGGCCTCGTCAACGGCGATCGGGGAGAAGTCTGGGAGGGCGATCTCCTGGCCCCCGGCGAGAGCTACGTGCGCGATCTCTGGATCGATGGTCGCTCGAATCGCATCCAAGGCATGGGGCCACGGTCGCCGGGACACCACCATCGGAGCGCTTCCGCTTCAGGATCCAGGCCGTCTCACCACTACCCTTCAGGTGCTGGTGCTGACGAGGTGCTGACCTGCCGGCCCGACATACCTGCCTGGATACACAAAACCCCAGGTCAGAAGACCTGGGGCTGTTGTGCGCGAGGGGGGAGTTGAACCCCCACGCCCTTTCGGGCACACGGACCTGAACC
>DAIOVT010000128.1:0-9393 GCA_036758885.1 Kineosporiaceae bacterium | reverse complement strand
TCACCCCTCCAGGGTGGCCCGCCAGGGCCATGCACCGTTCATGCAGAACTGCACGACTCGGCCCCGGTGGGTGATCCCACCGGGGCCGAGTCGGGTTCGTGGTGCCGGGCGTCCGGCGTGAGCTCAGTGCCCGCTGCCGGCGATCATCCGCCGGATGTCGTCCCGGGAGCTGATCTCGCCCCGATCGATCGCCGCGCGAACCTTGGCGGCCTGGTCGGGGGTGCACACCGGAACCTCGTCGCCGTCCACGTCGATGACCTTGCCGTCCCGCACGGTGTCGCCGTCCTGCAGGTTGCCGAGCTCGTCGATGTGCAGGATGCGGGTGTACCCCTCGACGAACACCGACGGCTGGTCCGGGGTTCCCTTGGTCCAGACGTTGAACACCAGGTTGAGCAGCACTGCCATCACCGCGGCCGAGCTGATGCCCGAGTGGAAGATGGTGTTGAACCACTCCGGGAACTTGTCGTAGATCGAGGTGGCGACCACCGGCAGCATGCCGAAGCTCAGCGCGACGGCGACCAGGATCAGATTCATGGTGCCCTCGTACTTGACCGTCGAGAGGGTCCGAATACCCGCTGCCGCAACGGTTCCGAAGAGCACGATGCCCGCGCCGCCGAGCACCGGGTAGGGCACTGCCGCGATGATCCGGCCGATCACCGGGAAGAGCCCGAGCACGAGCAGGATCGCGCCGCCGGCGGTCACCACGAACCGCGACCGCACGCCGCTGATCGCGACCAGCCCCACGTTCTGCGCGAAGGCCGACTGCGGGAAGGAGTTGAAGACCGGAGCCACGGCCGTGGAGACCATGTCGGCGCGGAGACCGTCGGCGATCCGACGCGAGTCGACCTCGGTGCCGACGACCTCTCCGACGGCGATGATGTCGGCCGTGGTCTCGGTCATGATCACCAGGATCACGATGAACATCGAGATGATCGCGGCGATGCTGAACGTGGGAGCGCCGAAGTGGAACGGCGTCGGCACCGCAACGATCGCGCCCTTGCCCACCGACGAGAAGTCGGCCATGCCCATCACCGAGGCGACGATGGTGCCGGCCACGATCGCCAGCAGGATCGACAACCGGGAGAGGATCCCGATGCCGACCTTCGAGAACACGATGATCAGCAACAGCGTGAACGCCGCCAGGCCGATGTCTTTGGGGTCGCCGAACTCAGGATTGTCGAACGGCACGTTGCCGCCCGCCCAGCGCGCGGCCACCGGCAGCAGACTCAGCCCGATCGCCGTGATGATCACGCCGGTGACCACCGGCGGGAAGAACCGCACGATCTTGGCGAAGAACGGAGCAATCAGCAGACCGAGCACGCCGGCCGCCATCACGGCGCCGAACACACCCGGCAACCCACCGGTGGGCGAGGCCACGATCGCGCCCATCGTTGCCACACTGGCGAACGAAACACCTTGCACCAGAGGCAGTTGCGAGCCGAAGAAGGGGAGCCCGACGGATTGCAGGATGGTCGAGAGCCCGCCGACGAACAGACACGACGCGATGAGCAGCGCATTCTCCTGAGGAGACAGTCCCGCGGCGCCACCCATGATCAACGGAACGGCGATGATGCCGCCGTACATGGTCAGCACGTGTTGCAGTCCGAAGGCGAAGTACGAGCCGATGGGAAGCCGTTCGTCCTCCGGCCGCATCGTCTCGGCGGGGGCGCTGGATGTGGCCATGGTGTTGAACTCCTCGTCCACTGCTCGAACCAGCTGATCGGTCGAGCTGGTGCCTTGTTGACGGGTGCGCTGATGATGGGGTGCGCTACTGGTCGGTCCGCTGCTGGACGCACGATGGACGCCGACACCGGCGCGCAGTCACGCAGCTGGTCGAGCACGGGACCACAGCGACCCCGTCACGGCTGCGCCGACACTGCTCGGTCAGGCGATCGCCTCGCCCTGTCGACTCCACCATGCGAAATTGAAATATCGCTGTAAGGAAGCGTGGCATCGCAGCTCGGGATCGGTCAAGACCTCAGCGAGGCGTAACTCACATGCGATCCGGGTCTCACCCCAGCGTCGGTCAAGGTCGCCGGGCCGTCACCGATCCGTGCAGTTCTGCATGATCACGCACCCACCAGCCCGTGATCATGCAGAACTGCACGATGGGTCAGGCGCTGCGGTCGCTGAGCTGGTTCTGCAGGGCGGCGGCGGCCCGGGTCAGTGCCGGCACCGCCTTGCGGCGCAGGTCGTCGGTGAGCCGCTGCACCGGGCCGGAGATCGACACCGCCATCAGTGCACCGGAGACCGGCACCGCGATGCAGTTGACCCCGAGTTCCTGCTCGCCCTCGTCACGGGCGAAGCCCTGGGCCCGGATCGTGGCCAGTTCCTCGATCAGCCGTTGCGGGTCGGTGATCGTGAACTCCGTCCGTGGATCCAGCGCCGTCCGGCCGAGCAGGGCCGACGCGGCGGCGTCGTCCAACTGCGAGAGCAACGCCTTGCCCACTCCGGTGCTGTGCAGCGAGACCTGCCGGCCGACCTCGGTGAACATCCGCATCGAATGCCGGGACGGCACCTGAGCGACATAGGTGGCCTTGGCGCCGTCCAGGATCGCCAGATTGGCCGTCTCCCCCAGTTCGTCCACCAGGCCGGCGAGGATCGGTTCGGCCCAGTAGGCAAGCATCGAGGTGGCCGCATCACCGAGCGGAATCAGCGCCGGCCCCAGCGCGTAGTGCCGGTTCGGCAACTGCCGCAGGAAACCCCGGTTGACCAGGGTGCGGGCGAGCCGGTGGATGGTCGGCAACGGCATCCGGGCCTCGGCAGCGAGGTCGCTGAGCCCGAGTTCACCGCCCGCCTCGGCGAGCGCCTCCAACAGATCCATTGCCTTGATGACCGACTGAACGCCCTCGGGCTTGGAGCTTGCCATCATGCTGGCCTCGTTGGTCACTCATGTCGCGGACCTCGGCGAGGCTCCCGCAGACTGTTCATCTGTGCGACTTGCTGTCGCGAAAGAGTGTCACCACTTCCATGTGGCGGAAACAGCGTAACGTGTGACTTCCCCCGCTGGACGCGTTGACCTTTCCGCGATCAGGAAAATAGAGTCCACATAGCGAATTTCTGCTGTCCCCGGCCGGTACTGCCGCGGGCCGGGCCGATTCCTTGCGAGGTTCCGTTGTCCGATGCCCAGGTGAGCGCCCCTTCCGTCGCGCACGCCGAGGAGATCCTCACCCCCGACGCGCTGGCCTTCGTCGCCGACCTGCAACGCCGTTTCGGCGCCCGGCGCGACGAACTCCTCGTCGTCCGCCGCCGACGCCGTGACGAGGTCGCCCGAACCGGCACCCTCGACTTCCTGCCCGAGACCGCCGAGGTCCGATCCGGCGACTGGCAGGTCGCGGCCGCCCCTGCCGACCTGGTCGACCGCCGGGTCGAGATCACCGGACCGACCCAGCCGAAGATGGCGATCAACGCCCTCAACTCCGGCGCCAAGGTATGGCTGGCCGACCTCGAGGACGCCAACACCCCGCACTGGAACAACGTCGTCGAGGGCCAGTGGGTGCTCGGCGGGGTCGCCCGTGGCGATCTCGCGCTGGACGTGCCGGGCGGCAAGTCCTACCGGCTGCGGGACGACGCCCCGCTCGCGACGCTGGTGGTCCGGCCGCGCGGCTGGCACTTCGACGAGAAGCACGTGCTCGTGGACGGCGAGCCCGCCGTGGGTGCGCTCGTCGACTTCGGCCTGCACTTCTTCCACAACGCCAAGACGTTGCTGGAGAAGGGAAGTGGGCCGTACTTCTACCTGCCGAAGATGGAGAGCCACCTCGAGGCACGGCTCTGGAACGACGTCTTCGTGCATGCCCAGGAAGCGCTCGGCATCGCCCACGGCACGATCCGGGCGACCACGCTGATCGAGACGATCTGGGCCGCGTTCGAGATGGAGGAGATCCTCTACGAACTGCGCGATCACGCCTCGGGCCTGAACGCCGGGCGCTGGGACTACCTGTTCAGCGTGATCAAGACCTTCCGGGACGGCGGCGCCCGGTTCGTGCTGCCCGACCGCGGCGACGTCACGATGAAGGCACCGATGATGGCCGCCTACTCCGACCTGCTGGTGAACACCTGCCACCGTCGCGGCGCCTTCGCGATGGGCGGCATGGCGGCATTCATCCCCAGCCGCCGCGACGCCGAGGTCAACGAGCGGGCCTTCGCCAAGGTGCGTGAGGACAAGACCCGCGAGGCGAACGCCGGTTTCGACGGGTCCTGGGTCGCCCACCCCGATCTGGTGCCGGTCTGCCTGGAGATCTTCGAGCAGGTGCTCGGCGGCGCCCCCAACCAGCTGCAGAAGGTGCCCGAGGTCTCGGTCACCGCCGCTCAGTTGCTCGACACCGAGGCCACCGAAGGACGGCGCACCGAGGCCGGCCTGGAACTGAACGTCGACGTGGCGCTGCGCTACCTGGCCGCCTGGCTGGCCGGCAACGGCGCCGTCGGCATCCACAACCTGATGGAGGACGCCGCGACCGCGGAGATCTCCCGCTCGCAGATCTGGCAGTGGCTGCACGCCGGGGTGGCGCTCGAGGACACCGGCAACACGGTCACCATCGAACTGATCAACACGATCACCGACCGGGTGATGGCCGCACTGCGCGCCGAGCAGAACCTGGAGGGCAGCGGACACCTCGACGAGGCCCGCCGACTGCTCGACGAGGTGGCGCTGGCCGACGACTTCGTCGACTTCCTCACCCTGCCCGCGTACGAGTCGATCACCCGATGAACCAAGAGGCTCCTGCGAACGATCGGCAACCAGGCTCCGCCGCCGGACCGCAGCTCGTGGCGGCGATCGGTGCCGAGCTCGACACCCTGCTCGCCGCCGCGGACACCGACCTCGCCCAGCGTTACCCGGGCGGGGACGGCGCCCGCCAGCCGGTGCACACCGTTTACGTGCCGGCTCAGACCCTCGGGGATGCCGAGACCGCCGACCCCGCCGCCGAGTGGGGGGCCGCGGCCTGGGAGCTGCTCGAGCAGCACGGCGGCGACACCGGGCGCCTCGCGGAGGTCGTCGGGCTGGAGCCGCAGATGCTCGACCAGGTGCTGGAACCGGTGCGCCGCAAGCTGTTGGAAGAGCCCGTCGAGGATCTGCGGATCGACTTCGAGGACGGTTACGGCGTCCGCGGTGACCCCACCGAGGACGGCGACACCGCCAAGGCGGCACGCATCCTGCGCCGGCTGGCCGGCTCGCCGAGCGGGCCGTTCAGCTACGGGGTGCGGGTCAAGTGCCTCGAGGCCCCGCTGCGCGCCCGGTCGTTGCGCACGCTGACCACGCTGCTCGCGACCCTGAGTTCGGACGGCGCCCTGCCGCCGGGTCTGGTCACCACCTTGCCCAAGGTGACCTCGGTGGATCAGGTGTCGGCGTTCGTGACCGCGTTGACCCGGCTCGAGAGCGGGCTCGACCTCCCGGCGGAGTCGCTGAAGTTCGAGATCCAGGTCGAGACCCCGCAGGCGATCCTGAACGCCGACGGCACCGCGACGGTCGCCCGCATGGTGCACGCCGCCGCCGGCCGGTGTACCGGATTGCACTACGGCACCTACGACTACAGCGCGGGCATCGGTATTCCGGCGTCCCAGCAGCGGCTTGACCACCCGGCCGCCGACCACGCCAAGCAGGTCATGCAACTGGCCGCCGCGGGTACCGGGGTGCGTCTGTCCGACGGGTCCACGAACGTGATGCCGGTCGGCGACCGCGATCAGGTGCACGCCGCCTGGCGGCTGCACTCCTCGCTGGTGCGCCGGGCCCTCGACCGTGGCTACTACCAGGGCTGGGACATGCACCCCGGCCATCTGGTCACTCGCTACCTGGCGACCTACGCCTTCTTCAGAGAGGCGCTGCCCTCGGCCGCACGCCGATTGCGTATCTATCTGGACGGCGCCGACAGCGGCATCGTCGACGAACCCGCTACCGCACAAGCACTCTCGTCCGCGATCCTGCGCGGCGTCGACTGCGGAGCGATCAGCGCCGACGAGGCCACCGGCGAGGTGGGCTCCGATCTGGCCACCCTGGCCGCTCTGGCGCGCCGTCCCGCACCGCCCGCTTCGGGCGCGTAGTCGCGACACCTGCTCACCCCGATCACCCACGCCACCGGCACCAGCGGCGGCGCGATCCGGCATGACGCCGGGCTGGACGCTCACCGATTCGCCCCACTCAAACCGTTGACGCGTTCCGCAGGTCACACCTACGATTTCGTATCGTAGAAGTTATTCTCCACAATGCGGAAGTGAGCTGCTGTGCCGACCCGATACGAAGTCAACCTGTCGATGCTGTTCACCGAACTGCCGCTGCTGCAGCGGCCGGCGGCCGCGGCGGCAGCCGGCTTCGGAGCGGTGGAGATCTGGTGGCCGTTCAGTCAGGCAGTGCCCACCGACACCGACATCGACGCGTTCGTCGGTGCCGTCCGCGATGCCGGTGTGCAACTGGTCGGGCTGAACTTCTTCGCCGGCGACATGCCGGGCGGCGATCGCGGTCTGGTCTCCTGGCCGGCCCGTAGCGCCGAGTTCCGCGACAACATCGATGTCACCATCGGCATCGGAGAACAGTTGGGCTGCAAGGCTTTCAACGCGTTGTACGGCAACCGGGTCGACGATTCCACCGCCGCCGAGCAGGACGACGTCGCGATCGAGAACCTGGTCGCCGCCTCCGCAGCGGCCGGCCGGATCGGTGGCACGGTGCTGCTCGAGCCGGTCAGCGGCGCGGCCCGCTACCCACTGCTCACCGCCGCCGACACGTTCGCCGTGATCGACCGCGCGGCGGCGGCCGGGGCGGCCGACGTCGGCTTCCTCTGCGACCTCTACCACCTGGCCACCAACGGCGACGATCTCGACGCCGTGATCACCAAGTACGGCTCGCGGGTCGCGCACGTGCAGATCGCCGACTCGCCCGGTCGCGGCGAGCCCGGCAGCGGCTCGCTCGACCTCGACGGCCACCTGAACGCCCTGGCCGACGCAGGCTATACGGGCTGGGTGGGCCTGGAGTACAAGCCGACCACCGACACCGAGAGCTCGCTCGCCTGGTTGCCGCGCGAACAGCGCACAGCCTGAAAGCCCTTGGCGACAACGACTTTCACCCTCAGACCTTCGGGAGGAATCCTCACATGAGCACGATTGCCTTCATCGGACTCGGCATCATGGGCAGCCCGATGTCGGTGCACCTGGCCAAGGCCGGGCACACCGTCGTCGGCCACAACCGCACACCCGACCCCTACGCCGTGCTCAAGGAGGCCGGCGGCAGCTCGGCCGACTCGATCGCGGAGGCCGTGGCCGACGCCGACGTCGTCGCGGTGATGGTGCCCGACTCCCCCGACGTCCAGGAGGTGCTGGCCGGTGAGGGCGGCGTGTTCGCCTCGGCCAAGCCCGGCACCCTGATCATCGACTTCTCCAGCATCCGCCCGGACGTGACCAAGGAGCTCGCCGAGCAGGCCAAGGCCGCCGGCTTCCGGCTGCTCGACGCCCCGGTCTCCGGCGGCGAGGCCGGCGCCAAGAACGCCGCTCTCTCGATCATGGTCGGTGGCGACGCGCAGGACTTCGCGGAGGCCAAACCTGTTCTGGACGCCGTGGGCAAGACCGTCGTCCACGTCGGCCCGAACGGCGCCGGCCAGACCGTGAAGGCCGCCAACCAGCTGATCGTGGCGACCAACATCGAGGCGCTGGCCGAGGCCGTGGTGTTCCTCGAGGCCTTCGGCGTCGACATGGACGCCGCCCTCGAGGTGCTCGGCGGCGGGCTCGCCGGCTCGGCGGTGCTGAACCAGAAGAAGCAGAACATGCTCACCCACTCCTTCGACCCCGGATTCCGGATCGCCCTGCACCACAAGGACATGGGCATCGTCACCTCCGCCGCCCGCGAGGTCGGTGTGGTGCTGCCGGTGGCGGCCATGGTCGCCCAGCTGATGGGCTCGGCCCTGGCCAACGGGGACGGCGGCCTGGACCACTCCGGTCTGCTCCGTGGTGTGGAGCGACTCTCCGGGAAGAGCACCGAATCCACCTCGTGATCCGGCGATCTCACCTACGAAACTCGTAACCGCTTCCAGCGCAGCGGTTTCCCGCGCGTCCGCGGACGCGCCGTCCATATCGAAAGCCGCACCCGGAACCGCCGCACGGCCGTGCAGTTCTGCATGATCACGGGTGGGCAGGACCAAGCAAGGAGATCAACCATGCCCAAGATGCGAGCTGTCGACGCCGCCGTGGCCATCCTGGAGAAGGAGGGCGCGACCCAGGTCTTCGGTCTGCCCGGTGCCGCGATCAACCCGTTCTACTCGGCGATGCGCGCCCACGGCGGCATCAAGCACGTGCTCGCCCGGCACGTCGAGGGCGCCTCGCACATGGCCGAGGGCTACACCCGGGCCAAGGCCGGCAACATCGGCGTCTGCATCGGCACCTCCGGTCCGGCGGGCACCGACATGATCACCGGTCTGTACTCGGCCAGCGCCGACTCCTCCCCGATCCTGTGCATCACCGGCCAGGCACCGGTGTCCAAGCTGCACAAGGAGGACTTCCAGGCCGTCGACATCGCCACGATCGCCCGGCCGCTGACCAAGATGGCGGTCACCGTCATGGAGCCCGCGCAGGTGCCGGGCGCGTTCCAGCAGGCCTTCCACCTGATGCGCTCGGGGCGCCCCGGACCGGTGTTGATCGACCTGCCGATCGACGTCCAGATGGCCGAGATCGAGTTCGACATCGACACCTACGAACCGCTGCCGGTCTACAAGCCGACCGCGACCCGGGCGCAGGCCGAGAAGGCCATGGACATGCTGACGGCCGCCGAGAAGCCGCTGATCGTCGCGGGCGGCGGCATCATCAACGCCGACGCCGCCGACCTGCTGGTCGAGTTCGCCGAGCTGACCGGCGTCCCGGTCGTGCCGACCCTGATGGGCTGGGGCGCCATCGCCGACGACCACGAACTCAACGCCGGCATGGTCGGCCTGCAGACCAGTCACCGCTACGGCAACGAGACGATGCTGCAGTCGGACTTCGTGTTCGGCATCGGCAACCGTTGGGCCAACCGGCACACCGGCGACCTGGAGACCTACACCGACGGCCGCAAGTTCGTGCACGTCGACATCGAGCCGACCCAGATCGGCCGGGTGTTCGCCCCGGACTACAGCATCGTCTCCGACGCCAAATCGGCTCTGCAGCAACTGATCGAGGTGGCCCGCGAGCGCAAGGAAGCCGGTCGGCTGCCGGACCGGTCAGCCTGGGTGGCCGACGCCCAGGAGCGCAAGCGCACCCTGTGGCGCAAGACCAACTTCGACAACGTGCCGATCAAGCCGCAGCGGGTCTACCAGGAGATGAACACGGCCTTCGGCAAGGACGTCCGGTACGTCTCGACCATCGGCCTGTCCCAGATCCAGGCCGCGCAGCTGCTGCACGTGTACAAGCCGCGGCACTGGATCAACGCCGGACAGGCCGGCC